>JAFGTR010000088.1 GCA_016934055.1 Bacteroidales bacterium
AACAACCACAACAACCACAACAACCACAACAACCACAACAACCACAACAACCACAACAACCACAACAACCACAACAACCACAACAATTACTTCTAACCCTCCTCCTTTTTCCATTTCTTCTTTCTTTTCATATCTTTGTTCCCCTAAACAGGCTGAAATGTTTAATCTTCAGTTGTAATTCGCAGACATGAGGACAGGCAGGGGAAAAATACCATTTATACTTACACTTGTTATATTTTTTTTTGTTGTCAGTAAATTGCATTGTCAGGACCGCTCTTTTAATTTTGCTCACCTTGATATTAATAATGGCTTATCTCATAACCAGGTTAATTGTATTTACAAGGATAGCCGGGGTTATATGTGGTTCGGTACCATGTCGGGTTTAAACAGGTTTAATGGTTATACCTTCACCCAATACCGGCATAATCCGGATGACTCTGCTTCAATTAATGACAGTTACATCAATACCATTAAAGAGGATCATCTTGGCAGGCTGTGGATAAATACGCGGACTGGATTAACAATTTATGATCCTGAAAAAGAAACCTTTTCAGATAATATTGGGTCTTATCTCAGAGACATGCATATTCCTGCTGGTACTGTATCGGATATATATCTGGACAAGGAAGGTTTTTTGTGGCTGATATTGCCTGGTCAGGGAATACTCAGGTATGATGTCGACGGTCATTCATATAAAAAATTACACCATGATGCATCTGACAGCGGATCCCTTGTTTCGGATGATGTCTCAGCATTCATACAGGATAATGAAGGTGATTTCTGGATGATTACGCACAACGGCATTCTTCAAAAAATTAACGGAAGAAGTTACACACTGGATTATAAGGATTTCAGAATATACAGGAAAAAGGGAGAACACTGGCTTGATTATCAGTTGTTCATAGATGAGGATAATGATGTGTGGGTATACGCTTCAAATTACAGCAGTGGTGCCTATTTGCTTAGAGCAGATTCAAAAGTATTGCAGCTGATCAACACCGAATCGGATTGGCTGCAATTAAACAATAACACCATCAAAGGTATTGTTCAGGATAATGAAGGTCTGATATGGATTGGAACTGATCATGGCGGTATTAACCTGATCAACAAACACAGATCAACGATTGATTATTTGCTTTCAAATCCATATGACAGCAGAAGCCTTAATCAGAACAGTATAACTTCACTTTTCAGAGATGATGTGGGTATTATCTGGGCAGGAACCTATAAAAAAGGTATCAACTATTATCATCCTGATATCATACGATTTGGGCTCATTAAACATCAAACTTTTGATCCCTCTAATTTCAGTTATGACGACGTAAATGCATTTTGTGAGGATGACAGGGGAAACCTGTGGATTGGTACCAATGGTGGCGGACTGATATACTATAACCGAAAAACCGGGAGTTTTACGCATTACAAGCATGATCCTGATGATCTGGCAAGTCTTGGCAATGATGTTATCATCAGTCTTTTTATTGACAGCCGGAAGAAACTGTGGATTGGCACTTTTTACGGAGGTCTGGATTTTTTTGACGGACGGATTTTTCATCACTACCGTCACAATGCTTATGATCCGGGCAGTCTTTCTGATGATCGTGTGTGGGAGATCTATGAAGATGCTGAAAAGCGGTTTTGGATTGGCACGCTGGGTGGAGGATTAGATCTTCTGGATCGTAACACAGGACGCTTTAAACATTACCAGAGCGATGATGCCAATTCTGTTATTTCTGATTTTATATTTTCCATCACTGAAGACTGGAAAAAGAACCTGTGGATAGGGACTGCCGATGGCATAAGCATACTGGACAAGGAAAGCGGTATTTTCAGACACATAACGCGGAGTCTGGGAAATACAGCAAGCCTGAGCAATAATAACGTCGTCGGCATATATTGCGACAGCAGGGGATGGATATGGACAGGTACCCGGGAAGGTCTAAACCTTTATAATCCAAAACGATCTTCTTTTGTGAAAATTGACCGGTCTGACGGTCTTTCTGATAATACCATATTGTCAATACTCGAAGATGAAAAGGGCAATCTTTGGATGGCAACATCACAAGGTCTGTCAAATGTTGTGATTGATCCCTTGTCATCTCCCGACAGCCTGAATTATGAAATACTAAACTATAGTGAACTCGACGGTCTTCAGGGTAAGGAATTCAATGAACGATCAGCTTACAAGACCAGCAAAGGTGAGTTGTTGTTCGGTGGTGCAAAAGGTTTTAATATATTCAGACCAGGTGATATTAATATAAACCGTCGTAAACCGGAAATCGTTTTTACCGGTCTTGAGATTTATAATACACCTGTTAAGGTTAATGAAGAGATCAATGGAAGGATATTATTGAAAAAATCAATAGCAGGAACGAATGAGATTATTCTTAAATATCACGAGAACATGTTCTCTGTTGAATTTTCTGCGCTTGACTATTTTCAGCCCCTGAAGAACAAATATAAATACAGGCTGGAAGGATTCAATGATAACTGGATGGAAAGTGAAGCTTCACTCAGGAAAGCAACATACACTAATCTTGATCCTGGCTTGTATACCTTCAGGGTAATTGCGTCAAACAATGATGGATACTGGAATGAGTCTGGTGCCAGCATGAAAATTACAGTATTGCCGCCATTCTGGAAAACCAGGGCGGCTTTTGTCATATACTTTATCATTGTGTCGATGTTATTGTTTTTATTGCGTTTCATCATTCTCGAACGTGAAAGGATGAGCTTTCGTGCCCAGCAGGAGAAACAGGAAGCCGACAGAAGACACGAGATTGATATGCTGAAGATAAAATTTATAACCAATATAAGCCATGAATTCAGAACGCCGTTGTCCCTTATCATTACACCAATAGAGAAGTTGCTTAAGAGCACGGATGCACCTGATCTGAAAAATCAATTGCTTTTTATTTACCGTAATGCAAAACGTTTGCTTAACCTGGTGAATCAATTACTGGATTTCAGGCGCATGGAATATCAACAGTTGAGGTTGTATCCTTCCCTGGGGGATATGGTTGCATTTACAAGGGAGATTACCTATTCTTTTTCTGATCTGGCTGAGAAGAAGAACATTTCTTTGCATTTTAAATCAGACCAGCAGTGCATGATGACATTTTTTGACCATGATAAGGTTGAGAAAATAGTCTTTAACCTGTTGTCAAATGCATTCAAATTTACGCCTGAAAAAGGCACAATATCGGTATCATTATCTCATCAGCCTCATACTGAAATAATTGGAGGAAACGGAGATCCTTTCTCCACATGGGTGGAACTGAAAGTTGAAGATACCGGTATTGGCATTCCAAAAGAAAAACAGACAAAAGTCTTTGAACAGTTTTTTCAGGATGATAATTCACAGGTTCAGATCAATCAGGGCACAGGTATCGGTCTGTCACTGGTAAGCGAATTTGTAAAGTTGCACAAGGGCCGGATTAACCTGGAAAGCGAAGTGGGTAAAGGTAGTTGTTTTACGGTTTGGCTGCCTGTTATATCAGAATCCGAATGGTCGGAGCTGCATCCTGTGAAATTCGAACAGATAGCCACGGTTCCGGATCAGAACAAGGGAAATGCCATAGATCACAAAAATGCAGGCAAACCAACGATCCTGATAGTCGAGGATAATGATGACTTTTTATTTTACCTGAAAGACAATCTGAAAGCCAGGTATACAATACTTGAAGCATCAGATGGCATTACAGGTTTGAAGATGGCAAAAGATAAATCTCCCGACCTCATCGTGAGTGATGTCATGATGCCGGGAATGGATGGCATTGAACTTTGCCGTTCAGTGAAAAACGATAAGCAAACTTCTCATATACCTATAATTTTACTTACGGCCAGGACTTCAGAAACGCAGCGAATGGAAGGTTTTGATACAGGTGCTGATGAATATATTACCAAACCCTTTAGTTTTGAGTTGCTCGAATCGCGGATTAAGAATCTCATTCATCAGCGTGAAATGGTCAGAAAATCATTCCAGAAAAAATTTGAGCTGACACCCTCCGAAATTGAAGTGACATCACTCGATGAAAAACTGATACAGAAAGCCATGTCTATCGTTGAAAAGAATCTGTCCAATCCTGAATTTTCAGTTGACCAGCTGGCAAGGGAGGTAGGCATGAGCCGGGTTCACCTGTACAAGAAACTGACATCTCTTACCGGAAAATCACCGATTGAGTTTATCAGGGTGATAAGATTAAGAAGAGCTGCGCGCCTCCTGGAGAGGAGCCAATTGTCGATAGCTGAGATAGCTTACCAGGTCGGATTCAATAATCCTAAATACTTTACACGGTATTTCAAAGAGGAATATAAGAGCCTGCCTTCTGAATATTCTCATAAACACAAGATTGTGAAAAAAGACACTTTTTCCTTTCGAGGATAGTTTTATACAATCTTAACAAACAATACCCTGTTCTGAAAGATTCATATCCCCGGTATTTATTCGAGAAGACCTATTTTTGATTGTTCTGTTCAATGATTGTTACAAAAATCTATCTTTGTGAATTCTGCTGATCCGAAAAGACGTTACAGGCTCATTCTGATGCTTGAAATAGTATTGGTGACTTTGATTGCTGCTGTGATTGCATTAATTATAATTCTTTGATATATATATGTTTTAAGTGACGACAATACAATGTAAATTTGTATACCTGCCAGCCATAAAACCTGTTCAATAATAAATAATTGTATGTATGAATAAAATGTTGGAATTTGTTGGATTACTGAGAGGACATTATTCCGGTATCGGAATCCTGAAAGGCTTGGCCCTGCCCGTATTCATATCATTATTAATGACGGGTATGACAGAAACAGCAATTTGTCAGCCAGCAACCAGGCAGATTACCGGTACCGTGATTGCAGCGGACGATAACAGTCCTATTCCGGGAGCTAATATTGTGATAAAAGGCCGTCAGACCGGAACGGTGACAGACTTAAACGGCAGGTTTCTTATTAATGCTGCCGATGATGACATCCTTGTGATTTCCTTTATCGGTTATACACCCAGGGAAATTAAAGTCGGAAACCAGAATGTTCTGAACATCAGACTGGAACAGGAAGTGACCAAACTTGATGAGGTGGTGGTGGTCGGATACGGGACTATGAGACGCAGTGATCTGACCAGTGCTGTCGTTTCTATTTCGGCTGATGAGATCAAGCAAACCATTGGCTCTTCTTTCGATCAGGCTCTGCAGGGTCGTGCGGCAGGTGTTTTTGTAACCCAGAACACCGGTGCACCGGGAGGCGGTGTTTCTGTGCGCATCAGGGGTGTTAATACACTGTCGGGCAGCAATGAACCTCTTTATGTGATTGATGGTGTACAGATTGAAGGATTTACCGGAGATATCACCTATAACAACAGTATCGGAAATGTTCTGTCAACCATTAATCCTGCAGATATTGTTGACATGCAGATACTTAAAGATGCATCAGCAACGGCCATCTATGGTTCCCGTGCTGCCAATGGTGTTATTATTATTACAACCCGTAAAGGCAAGGCCGGTGAATCAAAGATCAGTTACGAAGGTTCTTATGGTATTCAACAATTGCCATATTACATACCTACAATGAACCTTCGGGAGTTTGCAGAATACCGGAATTCCAAGCAGGATGTCCTGGGCCATGGCAGTCGTACTGAATGGCAGGATCCATCAATCCTCGGCGAAGGCACTAACTGGCAAAAGGAATTGTTCAGGAATGCACCAATGCAGAATCATGTAATCTCTGTATTCGGTGGAAATGATAATACAACCTTTGCTGTTTCCGGCGGATATTTTGATCAGGATGGGATTGCTACAGGTTCAAATTTCAAACGTTACAATGTAAAACTGAATGTAGATAATCAAACCCGTGACTGGTTAAGAATAGGAGCTAACGTGCTGGCCAATCAAAGCAGGCAGGTTATAACGGTTGAGGATCAGAATATTATCAACACTGCACTGGAACAGACGCCAGATGTGCTTGTTAAAAATCCTGACGGCTCCTGGGCCGGGCCTGATTCCAATATTTATGGTGAGTATGTGACAAATCCCATAGCCATGGCCTTGATGAAAGAAAATGAAAGAAAGAATTCGCAGGTTATGGCCAATGCCTATTTAGATGTTACATTTTTGAAAGATTTTGTATTCAGAAATGAAATATCAACAAATTTGTCTTATTCCAACAGCTATAATTTCACTCCCACATATGAATTTGGAGATTATGTAAAGAATGTTATCAGCACTTCCTCAAGAGGCGCTAATAATAGCTTTTACTGGAGTTTTTACACTTCATTACGATATAGCCATAAATTTTTTGAGAAGCACAACTTTTCATTGTTGTTGTTACACGAAGCCTCTGAAAGCAGATGGGAAGGTATTTCTGCCAGTCGGGATGGATTTCTTATAAACAGTATTCATGAACTTGATGCCGGTGATCTGCTTACTGCAAAGAACGGCGGTTATAAAGGCAGTAATGCACAGGAATCGTATCTCGGACGCCTGAATTATACTTTCGCAGATAAGTATTTGTTACAGGCTACAATCAGGACAGATGGATCTTCAAAATTCGGGCAGGAAAAAAGATGGGGCGTTTTTCCTTCATTTTCGCTGGCATGGAAAATAGGGGATGAAGCTTTTCTGAATAATATTGAACAGATCAATGACATGAAATTGAGATTCAGCTGGGGATTGGTCGGTAATTCCAGTATTCCTGATTACGCTTACGGATCAGCACTCGGTAACCGGGCCACTGTATGGGGGACAGGGGTTCTCCCGCAACGCATCAGCAATCCTGATGTGCAATGGGAATCCACGCGTGAAACAAATATTGGGCTTGACCTTTATATGTTTAACAACCGGATTGAATTTATTGCTGAGGTTTATAAGAAGTATACTGACAACCTTTTGTTACCACTTCCTTTACCTGCCTATGCCGGTGTTGTCGGAGGTGATTATACCGGGGCCATTGAACCGCCGTATGTGAATATCGGGGCTCTCGAAAACAAAGGTTTTGAATTTACATTGAATACGGTGAATATTGAACGGGGAGGGCTTCAATGGCGGACCGGCTTGGTTTTTACACTTTATCGCAATAAAGTACTGGAGCTTACTACAGATAATGCCGTTGTTGATGGTTCAATAGGCGCCAATATTATAACTCGTACACAGGTTGATAAACCTGTAGGTCTTTTTTATGGCTATGTTGTTGAAGGTATGTTTAATACTGAAGATGATTTTTACCGTAAAGATGCTGCAGGGAATTTTGTTCTCGATAATGAAGGTAATAAAGTACTGGTTGCCTTGCCTGAAGATGCCAGCTTTATAGGTGTAAGCCGCGTTTGGGTCGGTGATTACAAATTCAGGGATATGAACGGTGATTCGGTCATTAATGAATCAGACCGTACCTTTATTGGTGACCCGAATCCAGATTTTACCTTCGGTTTTAATTCAAGGTTAACATATAAGAATTTTGATCTGTCTGTTAATATTACCGGAACATATGGGAATAAAATATATAACTGGACAAGGATGAGATTTGAAGATCCGAATACAAACCGGGGCGTTTTCAGGTCTGTTAAAGATTATGCCCGTATTGGTGTTATCGATCCTGAAATGACAGCGATTGATCCGGAAACCGGTGAGACAATTCCGGCAGATCAGATCATCAGTAATGTTTATATCACTAATGAAGGAACCGAAATACCACGTTTAACCAATTATTCGGCCAATGCCAACAATCGTATTTCCGACCGTTTTGTTGAGGACGGATCTTATCTGAGGATCAGAAACCTGGTACTGGGATATGCGATTCCGGCAAAAATTGTTTCAAAAGTTAAAATGGAGAGTGTAAGGGTGTACTTCAATATTCAGAACTTGTACACTTTTTCGAAATATCACGGATATGATCCTGAAGTTGGTTCCATTCATCAGAATATGCTTCTGACCGGTATTGATAACGGGCGTTATCCTTCACAGCGTATCTACACATTTGGGATCAATGTTAATTTCTGATGTCTATGTTTAAAAAAGCAGAAGCCATGAAAAATTTCGTAAAATATATATTTGGTATGTTATTATTAGTCCTGTATTCAGCGTGTAGTGAGGATTTTCTTGACAGACCTCCGCTTGACAGGGTAACAGTTGATAACTATTCCAAATCATTTGATGAACTAAGAGCCGGAACATCTGCCCTTTATAACATTGTTTGGTTTGATTACAACGAGAGGGCAGGATACAGTATTGGTGACATAAGGGGCGGCAATACACTTTCAAAGTATTTTAATGCAGGGTACTATCGTTTTACTGTCAATTCACTGGATGCCAATCTATATGAAGCATGGAGCGCCTTATACAAAGTTGTGGCCCAGTCCAATACAGTCATGAGTAATATTTCACTCAAAGCCGAAAATATCACTGACAAAGAAAAGAATGCAGCCATAGCTGAATGCCGTTTCATGCGGGCTACAGCTTATTTTCACCTTGTAAGGGCCTGGGGTCCTGTAATGATCATTGAAGACAATATTGCACTGGTCGATAATCCCATAATACCGCTCAATCCTGTTGAAGATGTCTATAAATTCATCATCGCTGATCTTACCTGGGCAGCCCGGTATCTGCCTGAAACTGATGATCCCGGAAGAGTTACACGGTGGTCGGCCGAAGGCATGCTGGCAAAAGTGTATCTGGCTTTTTCGGGTTATGGCAGTACAGATGGCCTGCGCAACCAGGCCTTACTTGACAGTGCACAGTATTATGCAGCTGACGTTTGCCGGAACAGTGGTATGGAATTGATGGATAACTATGCCGACCTGTTTAAATATAAGTCGAATGTCAACCGTGCCGGCTCAAACAACATGGAAAGCCTGTTTTCATTGCTTTGGGTTCCTCTCGGCGTCTGGGGTTCGCAAAATGCCACATTATCAGACTTTGCCTTCCACTCCGATGTGGTTGGCGGCATTTCTGCCTGGGGCAGCCACCGTGCATCATATGATATTCTGGCCTTATACCAGGCTGGTGACACCATTCGCCTTGATGCCACATTTATGACAGATGGCGTGCATTATCCCGAGATCAACAGTGCCAGCGGCGGTTATACATACAGCGGCACCGAAACCTGTCCTTTAAAGAAATATGTGCCGGGCGGCCCTGATGACAACGAAGGCGATGTAGCTGTTATGAATTCCCCGCTTAATTCATATATACTTCGTTTGGCTGATGTCTACCTTGTATACGCCGAAGCATCGTTGGGAAATTCGAGTGAGCTGACATCAGGAGAAGGACTCACCTATTTCAACAAGGTGCGTGCCCGGGCCGGAATGCCTGAGCTTACTTCTGTTGATTTTGAAGACCTCATATACGAAAGACGCATTGAGCTTGCAATGGAATACCAGTACTGGTATGACCTGGTAACCTGGTATTATTTTAAGCCGCAATTCATTATTGACTATATCAACGGACAGGAAAGAGGAGCCGAATATACTCATTCCAGGAACCCGGACGGAAGTCTTACCGTTACAGTAACAATTCGTGAAGATCCTCCTACCACTGTTACGGCTGACGATATTTATTTTCCGTATCCTGAGTCAGAAATGGTGCAAAATCCTTCCTTTAACCAGGAACCGGTTCCCTATGATTTTGGTGAATAACAAATGCAAAAACATTAAATTATGAAATTCATAAAGCAATATATTTCAATCACTGCCGGTTATATACTGTTGATGACAGTATTAAGTGGTCTGCTGTTTATTGTCAGTTCCTGCGAAGAGGAACCGGGTCCTCCGGTTATTACCAATGTTCGGACACCCGACCCGGCAACTGCCGACAGCACTGTTGAAAAGGCTTTTCCCGGTGACTTTATCGTCATTCAGGGTGAAAACCTGGAAGGTGTTACACATGTGTATTTCAATAATGTTGAAGCATACTTTAACCGTATTTATGTTACCAATACAAACATTATTGTGCAAATCCCATCGGAAATTCCGTTAAAAGGTATCGATCCTTCAGTTCCGAATGAGATCAGGGTGGTTACCCCCCAGGGAGAGGCTACATACAGCTTTAAGTTTTTATCACCCCAGCCTTCTATAAATTTCCTCTTCTTTGATGTGCCGGCTTCAGTAGACACCAACATATTCATATATGGCAGTAATTTTTATGAAGTACTCGGAGTGACTTTTATGATCAATGATCAGCAGATTGAAGTTCAGGATTATGATATACACGATTACAGCATTATCAGCTTCAGATTGCCGGATGGGGCACAATATGACGGAAAAGTCATGGTAATTACCGAAAGCGGTTCGGATACACTGGACTTTATCCCCAATCCCCCTCCTGTGATTACAGGTGTAAGCCGTGATCTGACCGTAATAGGGGATACCTTTACCATTTATGGCCGTGATTTCAGGAGTATTGATAAAGTCATATTCCCCGGTGGCATTGAAGTTGATCAAAGCAAGTTGACAATCAATGAACTAAAAACTGAGATTGTGCTGATAATGCCTTATGCGCCTGCGACCGGTGATCTGAAAGTCATACGGGGTGATATAGAGGCTGTATATCCTGACTTTAACGACCGGTCATTGGTGTTATATGATTTTGACGGGATTGGTAACTGGGTATGGCATTGGGATACGACCAGTACTTTCAGCAGCGGTGATATGACCGCTGGTAACAGAAAGTTCTACCGTTTTGCCTCAACATGTCCGGCCAATGGCGGATGGTATGATGAGGGCGCCAATGGAATAGCCATATCAGCCTGGCCGAATATTCCATCAGCTACACCAATTGAAAAACTGGCTCTGAGTATTAACATTAATGCCATGATGCCATGGACTGACGGATGGATTGAAATATCATTTCTGGAGAACAGTTACGGTTATAAGCTTCAGCCTTATCTGACATCCGAGGTGCCTGTTAACAAATGGATCACTTATACCATACCATTAAAGAGTTTTACAGGCATGAGCTATGTGACCTATGCTGATATAAGGGCACTGGCTGTGGATAATGCCTTTTTGGTTTATATTAATGGTGATAGTGCTGTCCCATTTGACTATGACTTCTGCTGGGATGATCTGCGGTTTGTAGTATTGGAATAGAAAAGGGGAGGATATCGATAAACGCTTTCTCAGATATGGAGCGGTTTTTATAACGAGTCTCAAAAGATCAGGGAAGGCATTTATTCGTAAAACCTGAATTTCATGAGTTGTGTGAGATACAATATTCTGGCAGAACAATGCAGTCAACTGTTATTGATGAACTCAAAACGAAAAGAAAAATATAGAGAAAAAGATTATTACGGGTTAAGAGGGTTGAAAAAACCCTGACAAAGGCTGAAAACCTGAGGCAAATGAGGCAATAATTGCAAGTTTGTTTCGGGAAAGCCTTAAAAAGATCCCTGTAACCTGATATGTCGTATTACATCGCCTGATTTGATAAAAGCCCCATTGGCACAACCGGTGACGTTGCAAAAAGTGATGGCTTCGTTGTGATCTAAATGGGGAGTAAGTCCGATAACTATCATTTCTGCTCCGGGGCTGCAATTGCAGTTGACAAGCTTTTCAAACTGTGTATTGCAATAGGGACAAAAAAGCTCGTCTTTTAATCCTTCTATGAGTTCTCCTGATAAAACAATTTTGTCAAAATCACCTTCTATGGCAGAAATAATGAATTCGCCTTCTGTTCCGGGGCGTTTGAATTTTATCCGTAATCCGGGATATCCGTTAATCTTATATTCAGGATCGATGATATTGCATCCATTTGGGCAGTATGCCTTATCAATTATATATCTTACCCTGTCTTCATTTTTTACACTGGTTGTTTTCTTCCGGTCGCTGATGGGTATGATCAGTCTTCCGTCTTTATCAAATCTTTCTTTCATGGTTTTGATAATTTAAGGGACATAAAACCATATAAATATATTGCATTTAATATAAAGTTTAAAAATATACATAAACCAGGATAATTAAAAAAATGCATTTTACGGGAATCACTGACGTAATTTTACCGGAATTACTTATAAAAAGCGTTTCCATACGATAAGCATATGAAAAGTTACCGATTCATGTGCGATAACCTGTCCTGTTATCCGAAAGGTAACCAAATGGATCAATATTGACAATCCCACAATTCCATAGCCGTCAAGCTGAAACATGGCTGTCAATTCATTGTGGTCGTAATTTTACATATTTATGGCAATTTCTTTATGACATTATTCAACTTCTTTTTTATCCCTTTCTACATGAGCGGATCACAACCCAGAACATGGGCAAATCCTGAAATCTTTATGTTCCATTGATTTCCCCATTTACTGTACCCGGATTTTAAATGCATGGTTTCTGTGTTCTTCGCCTGATGTAACAGATAATCTTCCGATATACAAACCCGGTTTACCGTCAGGAGACCAGCTGAACTGATGCTGTCCGGCCTTTAATTGTCCCTGATTCAGGGTCTGAACCAGTTTGCCTTCAGGAGAATATAATTCCAGAAAAACAAGGGCAGGTTCAGCAAGATTAAACTGAATGGTTGCCTTTTCGGTAACCGGATTCGGATACACCTTCGGGGAAGAAGCCAGCTGAAGGTCATCCAGTCCGGCAGGATTGGTTGAGGTATAATATAATTCAATGCCATTGCCGGTACCAAGGTTCCGTGAATATTTCTTATCGATGGGATTATTCCAGTGTTCGTGGGTACCCAGGCTTGTCAGCGCTGATCCGTCATTTTCCGGGTCATAGCTGATACCGGCCGGCCAGTTTGCCGGATCAGCAGCCTGGTGCAGATAATCATCAGTACCTTCAAAACGGGGGTATGGCCCCTTGTCATCTGTGGCAGGCAAACCTTCGGTTGGGTGGCTTTCATCAAATTCGTTAAAAAGGAAGTCATAACCCACCGATTCAATAGCAACCGGATCCTGGGACAGGAAAAGTGAACTGGGCCAATCATTGTTAAAAGGTGTCATACGCCATTTAATGGGAGGATGCCCCCAGTTGGTGGAGCCCCAAATGCCGTCGACAAGGTGAAGAATTGTTTTACCTCCCAGTTCTGCATGTCCCATGATATCAACAAAACACCGGTATGCACCATAGTCGCCCTGCGTGACAATACCATCTGCTTCCGGGCAGGGCAGGGAATAGTGCATGTGCCATGCGCCACCTGCGTATGCTCCTATGGAGCCAAAATGGTTCTTGGTTCCCAGTGAAATGCCAGCCCGGTGATGTTTCTTAAAAACAGGGATATTGATCAGATACTCTGCATCAATATAAGCCTGGGGTAATTCGTCATCAAATCTTAATTCACTGTTATCGCTGGAAATAAGCACTTCGGATGAAGTTGGTTCAGGATTAACACGCCCGGACTCATAACCCCAGTAGATGACATTTGGAAATGCAGCTTTTAAAGGATTGTATGTAATATTATTCATGGGGCAGTTCGGATCGCCGATGCTTATGTCTGATTGCGCCACGCCAACTGTATTTACCAGTTGATCAAGGATGGCTATACATATCTGCGGAGAAGTGTTAACATTTCTCGGGTGGCTCTGTCCGTTAAGATTGATTTTAATAGCGATATTTTCACCTGTCACATATCCTGTCTGGCCTTTACCATGATTTTCATTAAAGTGCTTAAAAAGATTATTCCATGCATCTGCATCAGTACTGGCACCGGTGAGCTTTTGAATCCCTTTTGACAGCATGGCATTGACGAGAGTTTGATCGGTGTTGGCATCAAGGTACCAATAGTCACCTGTAACATTCTGGCAATTTTCGTCAGTAACATCAGGATCATAAACCCATACCACCCGTCCGGGATATATGCCTTTGGCTACTCCGACAGGTTCATTGCCTGGCTGTGCAGCCTGCAGCTTAAGGGTTTCACTGGCCCATGTCGTACTGTTTGTGTTTACTATTGTCCAGATGCCGGCAACAAGGCCAAGAAGAACAAAAGCAACAGCCCAGAGATACCTGGCCTGGTAAAACCTTTCACGGGCTTTTTTGAAAAGAAACGCAAAACCGGTTATACCAACAATATAGGAAATAAAAGACGAAGCCATAGGCATTGTGGCTTTCATGCAGGGATAATTAATCCTGCTGGGTTTAGGTATGATCCGAATCAGCATCCAGGCAGTTGAAAGAAATCCCAGAATGATGAAAGTGATTCTTGACGGGATGCTTAATTTTTTCAGAAAGTCAATGACCTTTTTTTTCCACTGATCATGTAATGTATTACTCGTTTTCATGGTTATTATTATTTATTTGTTGTATATTAATGTTTATTTCTGTTCAAAGCATTATTTCTGAATTTCTGTCATCAAATAATATCATTTTCATAGCAGTTTGCATTTGGTCTTTATAAAATTCTTATTTTCTCTGTTTGCTCCTCAGTTGATGTTCCATTATTAATTGTACACCTGATAAGGAATAATCCATTAAGATTACCCGGATTCCATTCAATGTAATGGTTACCTGCTTTTAAAGATTTGTCGGTAATAACCTGGAGTTGTTTTCCGTCAACAGTGAATATCTCTGCTCTTACCCGGGCGTTTTGACTGAGATTAAAACTAATGGTTGCAATAGAGATTACAGGATTCGGGAAAAACATAAAATTATCGTTTACCTTGTTTTTCTGCAAACCGCTTATATTGTCAAATATTTTTATCAGTTCAATACCTTCACCGTTTCCGAGATTCCGGGAATATTGCATGTCTGTATTATTATTCCAGTGTTCATGTACACCGAGGCTTCCTATTGGCAATCCGGAATTATCAGGATCATAGGTAATGTTATCGGGCCACCATTCCGAACTGGCAGCCTGATGCAGATAATCATCCACAGCATTCCATTGAACGAAAGTATACCGTGACGGATTGGCACTCATATCTTCCTCAGTGAATTCTTTTTGCAATATGTCAATACCAACCGATTCAATGGCAACAGGATCCAGGGATAACAGGATGGATGAACACCAGTCGTTATTAAAGGGTGTGGATTGAAATTTCTGCGGTTTTTGATGCTCATAAGATGTAGACCATAAAGCATCCATGAAATATAATAATGTATTACCACCTAAATATTTGGAAGCCATTAAATCAACGAAAACACGGTACATTTTATAATCAGTGCGCAGAGGAGGGGTATTATCCGGATTCATCAGTCCCTTGTGCAGCTGCCAGGAGCCACTGGTGGTATTGGAACCAAAATGATTTTTGGCAAACATGGTAACACCACCCCAGCGATGACCTTTCATAGACGGAATGTTGAGCAGATAATCGGCATCCATCATTTCCTCAAAAAACTTGTGGGTTTTTATCTCATTCATAACGGTACCTTTGTCAGAATACCATATACCGGTTTCATTACTGGCCGTTATTTTTGTCCTCCCTGTTATCGTTCTTTTAGAAACATAATGAACTTCAGGAAACTCGGCGGAAAACTTGCTGACCATATAATTGTAAACATCGGCCATAGGATCGCCGATATATATATTTTCCTGCGGGACTTTAGCTTCATTTACCAGTTGCCTTAACAAAGCCATGATGGTTTGAGGCGAAGTATCAAACTCAATTGATTCGTGGGTCATGTCACCATTCGAATCCTGTAAGCCGCTATATGCTGTTACTGCATTAATTTTTACAAAAATGGTTTCACTATTCGAATATCCTGTGTCTCCTTTGCCATGATTCATGTTGAAGTAACGGAATATGGCATCCCAGGCTTCAGCATGAGTTTCTTTACCTGTTAATTCCATTATACCATCAGAAAACATCTTGTCCACCACATCCTGATTGCAGTTTTTTTCCAACCAGTAAGCGTCACTGTAATTGGCGTTAGTACAATTCTCATTGGTGGCATCCGGATTGTACACCCAGACTACTCTTCCCGGGAGAATGCCCTTTGCGACACCAATGGGTGAATTGGGCCCCAGGGGGTCTGTAAAAGCAGCAACATTATTGATTCCTGCGGCAAATGCTGACTCCGGCTGATAAATCAGTGTTCCTGTACTGAAGATGATCCCTGTTAACAGAAAAAGAACGGCATATTTATAATGATTGGCACGAAGATGAGCCATAGATTTTTTTAAAAAAAGTATGGATGATATCATGGTTGTCAGGTAGGCAATAAAAGAATATGCAATTGGCATTGTTACTTTCATGCAGGGGTAAGTGACCCGGCTGGGCTTTGGAATTACACGGATTAAAAACCAGCTAAGGGATATCAGTCCGATAATAAAAAACGGAATAAACGTCAGGAATCCTGGCTTTCGTAATGTAATCATTCTGCATGTTTTCGGATTAAAAACGAAACATAAATGCATAACCTGATGAAGAATTCTTTTCATCAATGAAAATATTTAATAATATTCTGATTAACAGTCATATAAATAGACATTATAAATATTCTGTATTCTTCGGGTAATAAGTTTGGCAGAAGATGGGGATAATAAAATTTTGGGTTTTCCCAACAGCGATTGAAAGAATATTTATCAGAACACTATAACTGATTGATGAAATCGATTGCAATATACTAAAACTTCATGATTTGTGCTGGCAATGTCATGTAAAAAATTGTTTAAAATTTTTCAGGGTATTATTATTTTATGGTGAGAAACATTATTTTCAGATTGAACCTCAAGCAGGTATATTCCCTTTGGCAAATGACTGAGGTTAACCGGCAGAATTGTATAATTATCCCGGTTATAGCAGGTTTCACTGTAAACGGTTTCTCCGTTTATATTGCAGATGTTAAAATTAAGGTCAGCTTTTGTGTAGCCTCCGACATAAATATTTATGATTCCGTTAACAGAAGGATTCGGATATGCTGAAACAGAGAACGACGGATTGGCGGTTGTTTTATCTATACCACTTAACGGATAGTCGTTTAATGTTAAATAGAAAGTTCCGTTGACACCGCCGTATGAACCGTCTACTTGTATCCAGTAAACGGCATCCGGTGTCAGTCCGGAAAGTTCCTGTATGCAGGCTGAATAATCTGCTTTTGAAGGGAAATCATCATTGGCAGCCAACATAACATAATTGCCAATGAGGATATCGTTACAGGAAGGAGAGGCGTATACCGCAATCTGGTTGTCAAATCCGTCTGATTCGATTGATACTAAACCATTTTTCGGAGCAAAAAATTTGAGCCACAGGCTGTTATCAATGCGGTCTTCTCCGTTACACCATCCGTCCTGGGTTTGACAGCCGTCACCAATCGAACCTGGTGGCGGAACAGGCTCATCATCTTCTTTTGTAGCACAGTCATTGTCGAATGGCCCGTTTTCTCCTTTGTTCAGTAATATTGCATTACATACATCGTCATTGCTGGTAATCATTATGGTCACGTTTTTTTGTGCACTGCAGTTACCATGTGTTGCAGTTACTTTGTAGGCTGTGGTATATTCCGGAGATACCAGCATCGGATTGCCGGAAAGAGTATCAATGCCTTCTGAAGGAGACCAGTTATAACTGTAATTGCCGGTGGAATATATGGCTACCGGACTTCCGTTACAGGAATTAACAATATCCGGAGAAACCTCAAAATCAATGGATGTTTCAACTTCCAGTATGCCGGATTTTAGCTCTGTATCGCTGATACTTTCCCTGGTAACGGATAATGAAATACTCTTTTCTCCCAAACTGGTATAATAAACAGTATGAGGTCCTTTTGTGCCGGCTGACTGGGGAATTGCATTGTCACCAAAACTCCACTGATATCCTGTTGGATTTCCCAGTGAACGATCATCAACAGTTATGGTTCCGTTAACACATGCTTTCGTATGGGATACAGCAAAGTCAGCTCTGAGGATATCCTGATTAACCGGATTCAGAGAGGTCTGCCAGATACCTCTGCCGTATGTGGCTGCTTTAAGTAATGAAGATGCATAATCGATTTCAAGATCATTGACAATCACATTTGGCAGGTTGCCGCTGTAGTCTGTCCATTGTGATAGTTGTTCATCACGGTAATAAACGCCAATATCGGTTCCTGCATAAAGAGCTCCGTGGGAATTCTTCTGATAAACAAGACAATTAACAGGAACATTAGGCAGCCCGGTGGAATAATTTTCCCAGTCATCGCCACCGTTGCCGGAATAAAATGCTTTGGCATTTGCTGTATAGGATGAGAATGTAACCCAGATATGTCTGGGATTATAGGGTGAAACAGCAATGGCAGTAATGGCTGAGGTTGGCAATCCCAGCGTTATATTTGTCCATGTGTTTCCGCCATCGGTTGACCGGATTATGACATCATTTGAGGCGGCATATATGTACTGGTCGTTTCCCGGAGCGATAGCCAGGCTTTTTATCTTACCGTTCAGCGGAATATCAACAGGATACTCAATCCAGTTTTTGCCACCGTTAACGGACCGGTATATTTTATTATATGCTGCATAGAGGACAGAAGGAACAGACGGGTGCATAACAAATGGTGTAACCCAGGATCCGTCGCTGCTGCCGGAAGGCTTAATGGAAGTAAAGCTGATCCCTTTATTGACAGATTTTTGTAATGCTCCGTTCTGTGAAGTAGCATAGATAATGTTGCTGTTGGTGTAATCGATGAAACATTCCATCCCGTCGCCGCCGACAACTTCATAACAGCTATCTTCTTTTATCATTATTGATCCGTTATCCTGGTTACCTGTCATGATCAGATCTGCATCAGTTGCAGAAAGACCAAAACGGTATGTCTGCAATATTCCAAGCCCGTCGCTGATATCAGTCCAGTTTTTGCCATCATCATAGGTTTTGTAAATACCGCCGTCATTTCCTGAAAAGAGTATTTCACCATGAGGACTGAAGAGAAGCGCGTGATGATCGGCGTGCACATATTCGTAATTGTCATCATGATACCAGTTGCTGTTCAGTGTCCAGCTGGTTCCGCCATTGGATGACCGCCATATGTTAACACCACCGACATAAATCTCATTGGCATTTCCGGGTGAAACAGCCAGGGCCAGGTCATACCAGCCCTGCCCACCTATATCGGAACCGTTAGTTGACCAGCCAAGCAGATTAAGCCTGTCATTGCCATAAACTTTCGTCCATGATGCTCCGCTGTTGGATGATTTATATAATGCATAAAATCCGCTGTTTCCGGCATCACAACAAAGCGCATATACAATTTCGGGATGAGCTGGTGAAACCGCCAGTTCTATCCGGTCAACCATTTTCCCGATTGTCATCCCGGATATGCTTTCCTGAAAGGTATCTCCCATATCAGTTGACCGGTATATTTTTGCATTACCATAATAATCGTGAGAAGCTGCATATACCACTGACGGATCGCCCGGCTTGAATTCCAGATCCTTAAAGTGACCATCCGATACACGGGTGTAAGAATTCCAGGCATCAGTTGTTTTGTATATTCCATTGGATGAAGCAGCCAGCATCAATTTGTTGTTGAGAGGATGAATCAGTAACCTGCGGAAAATCCTTGAGTCTGCTACCGTGAGGGTAAGAGATGTTGGAACCCATGTCAGACCTCCATCGGTTGATTTTATTATGCCGATGCTGTATGTATCATAACTGTCTCCGTCACCTGTGGCTACATAGAGCGTATTGGGATTTTTACGATCAACAACGATATCAGAAATGCCTATGGCAGCCAGCTGATCGCCGGTAGGCGTCCAGTTTCTGCCGCCGTCAGTTGTTTTCCATATTCCGCCTGATGGCGCTCCGGCCCACATTACCAAAGAGTCTGACGGGTGAAAAGCAATGCAGTCGATCCGACCAGCCCCTCCCGGCTTTTTTGTGTTGATATCAACAGATACTTTAGTCGGACCGGTAAAGACCCATTCAATACCGGCCGCCTGAGATGAAGCCAGTGATTGCTGTTTTTCGCGGATTACCTGCCACAATGACAGTGCAGGCAATCGGCCGGAAGGATAGGCACGGGTTTCCATGAAATATTCCCATCGTTTAAACGGTTTGTATCCTTTGCCCTTTTCGGGCTTTTTATCTTTCCAGTATGCATTGAAAGCCTGTTGAATATCATAGAATGTAATCTCTTCTGATGTTTTTTTTCTGGTTAAGTCCTGCATCCAGGGCTGACAAAATGTAACAGACTCCAGGGATATTATTAAAACTGATAGTAAGATGGGAAAGCGCATTGACCGGTATATTAAAATTTAATATGATTATGAAATGGCAAAGTTATTGCAGTTTTTTTCAACACTTGCATAAAATCTTATTTACTTTGCAAGGTAATTATCTTTATATCGATTTATACAATTAGTATAAGAAAAATACTCAATTTAGCTTTAAATACTGTAAGATATGGCACTCCAATTAAATAATGTCCTTAAAAAATTCTTTGGCAGCAAATCCGAACGTGATATTCGGTTAATATTTCCCCTTGTTGACATAATTAATGCTGAATTTGATGCATTGCAAGGCATTTCTAATGATGCTCTGCGTAACAAAACCCTGGAACTGAAGAAACAGGTAAGAGCGTCGGTACAATCGGCAGAGGAAGAAATCGCTTCCATAAAAGACAGGATAGAAAATGAGGGTGTTGAAGTTGAGCAGGCTGAAGAGCTTTATAAAAAAATTGAGAATATCGACAAGGATATCATAGATACCCTGGAAGAGACCCTCAACGAAGTGTTGCCTGCTGCTTTTGCCGTGGTGAAGGAGACAGCACGGCGTTTTAAGGAGAATGAATACCTGGAGGCCACAGCAACTGATTTTGACAGGGATATTGCTGCTACCCGTGAAAGTGTTAAGATACAGGGAGATAAGGTTAGATGGTATAACACCTGGATGGCTGGTGGCAATCCGGTGACCTGGGATATGGTGCATTATGATGTGCAGCTCATTGGAGGGGTTGTGCTCCATCAGGGTAAAATTTCTGAGATGGCTACAGGTGAAGGTAAAACATTAGTCGCTACCCTTCCTGTTTTTCTCAATGCTCTGGCAGGCAGAGGTGTGCATATCGTAACTGTTAATGATTATTTGTCAAAGAGAGACTCTGAATGGATGGGACCGATATTTGAGTTTCACGGATTATCGGTGGATTGTATTGATAAGCATCAACCCAATTCTGAGGCCAGACGCAAAGCATACCTTGCCGATATCACTTATGGAACAAATAACGAATTTGGTTTTGACTACCTGCGGGATAATATGGCCATAAGTCCAAATGACCTGGTGCAGCGAAAGCATCACTATGCCATTGTTGACGAAGTGGACTCCGTGCTTATTGATGATGCAAGAACACCGCTGATCATTTCCGGACCGGTTCCACGTGGTGAAAATCAGGAATTCGGAGAGCTCAAACCCCGCGTTGAAAAACTTGTCAATGCACAGCGTTCACTTGTTAACGGCATGCTGGCTGAGGCTAAAAAGCTTATCGGAGAGGGAAAGACAGAAGAGGGTGGTTTTAAACTCCTTCAGGCTTTCAAAGGATTACCCAAAAACAAAGCACTTATTAAGTTTCTGAGTGAACAGGGTAATAAAGCTTTACTCCTGAAAACTGAGAATTTTTATATGCAGGAGAACAGTAAAAATATGTTCAAAGTAACCGATGAACTTTATTTTGTTATTGATGAAAAACTGAACTCGGTAGACATGACGGAGAAAGGGATTGACATGATGACATCGTCATCAGAAGATGCCGCTTTCTTTATATTGCCCGACATTGGATCGGAGATCGCTGAGCTGGAGAAATCCGATCTTCCCGTTGAAGAGCGACTCGCACGTAAAGATAAACTGCTTCAGGACTATGCCACCAAGTCAGATCGTATCCATACGGTTAACCAGTTGCTTAAGGCTTATGCCATGTTTGAGAAAGATGTGGAGTATGTGGTCATGGATAACAAGGTCAAGATTGTCGATGAACAGACAGGTCGTATTCTTGAAGGCCGCAGGTATTCTGACGGACTACACCAGGCTATTGAAGCCAAGGAAAATGTCAAGGTGGAAGCCGCCACACAAACGTTTGCAACAATAACATTGCAGAACTATTTCAGGATGTATCATAAGCTGGCCGGTATGACGGGTACTGCAGAAACAGAAGCCGGAGAATTCTGGAATATTTACAAACTCGATGTAGTGGTGATCCCCACAAATCGAAAGATAATCCGTGATGACAGAGAGGATTTGATTTATAAAACAAAGCGTGAGAAATATAATGCTGTCATTGATGAGATCGTAAATCTCAACCAACAGGGAAGACCGGCTCTGGTTGGTACAACATCTGTAGAAATATCGGAGCTGTTGAGCCGCATGTTGAAGATGAAGGGTTTGAAGCATAATGTGTTAAATGCAAAACTGCATCAGCGCGAAGCGGAAATTGTTGCCGAAGCCGGTAGAAGCGGTACTGTTACTATTGCTACCAATATGGCAGGTCGTGGAACTGACATTAAGCTTACCTCTGAAACAAGAGAAGCAGGAGGCCTGGCGATTATCGGAACTGAAAGACATGAGTCAAGACGTGTAGACAGACAGCTGCGTGGCCGTTCGGGCCGACAGGGAGATCCGGGAAGTTCTCAGTTCTATGTTTCGTTGGAGGATGACCTGATGCGTTTGTTTGGTTCTGAACGCATTGCCGGTGTAATGGATAGGCTCGGACTTAAAGAAGGAGAAGTCATTCAACATGCCTGGATAACAAAATCCATTGAACGGGCACAGAAAAAGGTAGAGGAAAACAATTTCGGCATTCGTAAACGGTTGCTTGAATATGACGATGTTATGAACTCTCAGCGTGAAGTGATCTATACAAAACGACGTAATGCTTTATTCGGCGAGAAAATACAGGTGGATGTGGCGAATATGATGTATGACGCCTGCGAAAGTCTTGTTAGTCAGTACTATGGACAGGTTGACTTTGATGAGTTTCGTTTTGAAGTTTTTCGTAATCTGTTTGTTGAACCTCCCTTCAATGAAAAGGAATATCTTAAATTTTCGGAGAATGAGATAACTGAGAGTCTTTATCCTGCTGTCAGAGACGCTTATAAGCGCAAACAGGAAGCTATTGCCAAACAGGCATTTCCCGTTATAAAAGATGTATTTGAAAAACAGGGCAAACTATACGAGAATATTGTTGTTCCGATAACTGATGGTACAAGGGTGTATAATATTCTTACCAACCTTGAGAAATCTTACAAGACAAATGGCGAAGATTTAATGCGTTCGTATGAAAAAAGCATTATGCTGGTGATAATTGATGAAGCCTGGAAAGAACATCTTCGCGAACTGGATGACCTGAGACAATCAGTCCAGACCGCATCATACGAACAGAAGGATCCTTTGCTGATATACAAGTTTGAGTCTTTTGAGTTATTTCGCACAATGATTGATACGGTAAATAAGCAGGTTGTTGGCGTTTTGCTTAAGGGTCAGATCCCCATTCAGGATTCTTCAGGCGTGCAAAGGGGTCAGGCTCCAAAACGAACTGATTACAGCCAGATGGAAGCCAGCAAAAGTGAATACCAACCGAATTCAGGTCAGGATGGTATGCCTGGAAGGAGAGAAGACCAGAAAGCACAGCCGGTGCGTGTTGAAAAGAAAGTAGGCCGTAACGATCCCTGCCCTTGCGGTAGCGGAAAGAAATACAAACACTGCCATGGAGCACAGAGCATGGCGACGAAGTTGTGAGAAGAAGGTAAACGGTAAACGGTAAATGGTAAACAGTAACTACCTACCCTACTTAATCTTCTTTACCAGTGCTTCTAATTTTGCATAGTGTTTTTCACTAACAGGCGCAAGAGGCAGTCTTACATTATTCCTGGCATATTTCAGGATTTCAAGCACAGCCTTTATCCCTGAAGGACTTCCTTCTTCAAACAAAGCATTGATGATATCAAGAAGTTTGTAATGAAGTATGCTGGCTTTGGCTATTTCACCTTTCAGGGCATAATTCACCATGGAAGAGAACTCTTTGGGAAAGGCATTGGCTACAACAGAAATAACACCTGCGGCGCCAACACTTATCATTGGAAGAGTAAGAGCATCATCGCCAGAGATGACATGAAAGTTCTTAGGTTTGTTTTTAACAATTTGCATAATCTGGCCAAGATTTCCGGATGCCTCCTTTATGGCTACAATACTGCTGAAATCATGTGCAAGCCTGAGTGTGGTTTCTGCAGTAATATTTGAACCGGTTCTTCCGGGAACATTATATACAATAACCGGAACGGGGCTTGCTGTGGTAATGGCCTTAAAATGCTGATAAATCCCCTGTTGTGAAGGTTTATTATAATATGGTGATACTGAGAGAACAGCATCAATATTATCAAACTCAGTTGAGCTGATATTGTTGAGGATTTCCTGTGTATTATTGCCTCCGATGCCTACCACAACCGGTATGCGTTTGTCCACGGTATCAATGACAAAATTGATAACGGCCTTTTTTTCATCTCTGGATAACGTAACAGATTCACCAGTTGTGCCCAGTACAACTGCATAATCAACACCGCCACTGATGATGTGTTCCAGAATTTTTTCAAGCGATTTGAAATCAATGCTGCAATCATTTCTGAATGGAGTGACGATGGCAACTCCAGTACCGGTAAAAGACTTTTGTGACATGATTCAGTTTTTTTTAAGTATGGTCAGATAATGCATAATTTGATTGATGAGAAAACTCAATTGCAGTTCGGTTTGTGTTTTCTTTTCAACAGCTTGTTCAATTTCATTAGAAGAGATCTTTTTCTTTCTGTCTTTAAGTATTTCTTCATGAACTTTCTTCATTTGCTCATTTTCTTTCTCAATATCAATCATAAGGTCGAGGTGTTTTTCATTCTGAGAAAAAATACCCACTTTAAATTTGGCCGGAGAAAGAGCTACAATATATTGAATAGGATAATATTTTTCAAGACTAAGATCAATTAAAATATCGAATTCCTTTTTGACAAAAACATCGGTAACTTCAGATACCGGCTTATAATACCAGTTCAGGTCATTACGTGAGAAAAAGTCAAATCCTTTGCGGTATAAATAATGGTCAATCAGTTTTTTGCTGTTTACATATCCCAGAATGCTTACATTGGAATGTTGTGACAATTTTTTGGCAAAATCCTTAATGATTTCAAAACTTACAAATTCTGTGGCGTTATAAATGAGACCAATACTTTTTGCGTGCTGAATATTGCATATTGTGACTATCCGCTTCTGATTTCCGGACTTTTTTTCCAGTATGCGGACACCTATTTTGGTTTTTATTTTTTCTGCAAGTTTCACTCTGCAATGTTAAGCAAATTGGCGGATTATTGAAAGCAGTTTATTAAAGGAATTGAACTAAAATAGGGAATTTTTGCAAAGACTTTGACTGACTGTCTGCCCTGGCTGTCGGCAGGCAGGCGTCAGGCATGTTGTGATTGTTGTGGTTGATATGGTTGTTATTGGATTTGTGAGAATTGTGATTTCATTCTTCATTGAAATTTCCGCCAGTATATATTAAAGCTGGTACCAGGGATGATTTCCAGTATGACCGATCATGGTTGCCGGGTCTGACATGGAACTCATGGGGTATATGATAATAAACAAACAATCTGTGCAGGGCTTCATTTCCGGGCAGAAGGTAATCATGTAAACCACAATCGATATACCATCTCACCTTTTTTAGTGTATGCGGTTGCCTGACTGTAAGGTATAATGGATTGTTTTCCATCCAGTGTCTTGTGAGCAGCCTGTATTGCCGGATGCTGTCGCCGAACACCGACATAAACATCTGATTATATTTTTCAGGTTTTTCATTGATGATCATGCTGTCGGTCCGGACAGCCGCACTTAAAGCAATTGCAGTGGAAAACACATCAGGATATCTCATACTGAGAGTTAATGCTCCAAATCCGCCCATTGATAAACCACCGATTGCTTTGCTTCCTTCGCTGTTTTTAGTCCTGTACAGACTGTCAATAAAAGGTATTAATTCATAGATGAAAATGGTTTCATACGGAAATCTTTTCTGATAGTCGTTGATGAAATATGACCTTCTTCCATCGGGCATGACGATTATCAAAGGCGGCAGGTTATGAATACTGATAAGGCTGTCAGTGATACGATGAATAAAAAAGTCTTTGATCCAGCTGTTTTCATCTCCTCCTAGTCCATGCAACAAATAAAAAACAGGAAAACTATCGGAAGTTGTAAAATATCCGGGAGGGAGGTAAATACTATAATTTAGATTTGTATTGACTGTTTTACTGAAAAAAGGAAGACTCTGATAAACCGTTCCTTTTGAAGAAATGACGGCCTTTTCAAATGATTGTGCACTGACAGGCAGTAAAAGGCCTGAAAAGCTACAAGCCAATGAAAATAAAATGATTAACCGTTTTACCATATGAAATACAATATCTGGTTCTGAATTATATTATCCTGACATGGTTTTTTAGCACCTTGTATTGGCATCAGCAGGTCAATGTATACAGCTTTCGAAATTAAAAATTATAATTTAAACGCAGCGTTTCTGCATTTTTTTGTTTATCTGGATGGAAGTCACAAGTGACATTCAATATCCAATAACAACAAGCCTATACCTTTGGAGTAATACCCATACAATCTTCTTCTGCCTCTTTCATATCTGTGTAAGTAACCCGTAACCTGTAACTTGTTACTTCTTCTTTAGAAACACGGCTACCAAGCCGACTAAAAGCAGCAGTACAAAAGCCCCTGTTACGATAGCCATCCCCCTGTTAACCTTTCTTGACTCAACTACCATTGTAAAATCTCTCTCAAAAAAATCATCTGATTCAATATTCCACGATACTGTGTTACCTTTGATTTCACTTGCATTAGTAGAGGTTATTATACCCGGCATGATGGTGTGGTTGGTAAATGATTCTCCTATCTCAAGCAACAGTCCTTGATACAACTTCATGTGAAAATCATCAATACTTGTCTGGTTTGCCTTGTGAAGAATCCCGGTATCAACTTCATAAAACCTTGAAGCTAACCTCAACAGGGGAAAGTCATTTGAATCGCCTGACCATAAGGAATCAGCTTCGATCAGATAATAAAAAGCCTTTCGCAGACTGTCATGTGATTTATCGGTTTCAGCCGGTTTCAGCGTTCCGCTTTTGTCAAGGGCTGTTTTAAGAACATTATAATAATCTTTGAATATACTTTCACACATCCAGTTCTCATACTTTTTTTCAATTGAATCTTTTATGCTTTTCATCCTTACACTGTCGGCCTTCGACAATATAATTCCGGCCAGGGTGTCATTTTTTATTAATAATTTGCCGGTTTTAGGGGAATAGTATAATTCATTATCACCGGCATGATACAACTCAAGTTCTTCGTTCGTTAAATAGTCTGAAACCGGTACTCCTGTAAACGGAAAGATTTGCTTATACGTTTCAGCATAACGATATAATGTCGAATAACCCCGGAATCTTTTTTCAACTTCTACGTGTCTGATTACCTGATTCTTTCCCATGGTATCCCCATTGAGTTCTTTATTAAGTGCTTCGTCGTTCCGGAATGTTTTAACGGCTTTATAATAGTATATTGTATCTGTTGTAGTGTCATGGATTGCTTTTGTTTCAAAACCAACAGAAATTTTCCAGGTTGAATCACCGGGTACGGGTAATGAGCCTTTGAGTACAGATGAATAATCACCTTCCAGCAATGTGGAATCTCCACCTTCAACCAGCATGACCCTTTCTATTGATCCGTTTGGCCATATCCGTGTGGTAACTGTATATTTAAGATAATTTTTACATCCTGTTGCCAGGGCCGCAAGCAGCATAACGCTAAATAAATATCTGATGGTATTATTTGTTCTCATGATAAAGTGATTTATCTGCTTTTCTATTAAAACACCTGGTTCTTTAGCGCTTCAGGTTTTTCTTTTGCAGTGTCATATAATCTCAGCCGGGTTGTATAGCTGTAACGCATAACTGGCAAAAGATACTGGGGGTGGGGGAGAGCGCCCCATGAATTATCACCGCCGACGCCCATTTGTTTGTAATCAAGGTTCAAAGAAGTCCATGGCTGTTTTTTTATGTCTGTTGAATGCTTTTGTTCTTTTTCAGGTCCGTTTTCAAAATCATCCCTTGAAAAATGATTTGCACTGAAACACAAAAAAGGATTTCCCACTATCAGAAGCCCAAATCCTTTGCCACTGTTTATCGTCAGCCATCTTACATCGGTTCTGTATCCGGTTTCCTGTGGACGTATATAGGCATGGTTTAACGCATCAACGGTTGTAGTATAAACTCCGACATGAGCTGCATATTTCCTGTCTTCATAATTTTCGAAGGGGCCACGTCCAAACCACGAAACCTCATTGAAATCTGCAGGCAAATGCATCTGCATGCCAATTCTTGGTATTTCAGGCAGCTCTCTTCCGGCCGGATTAAATGTTTGTGTAATGAATATATCACCCGATCCGTAAATGATGTATTTCATCAACAGAACAGCCCCGGCATCATGCAGTTCATATTCCGATAATATGTTGACCTGTTTAGAATTGACTGCATTTATGTTGAACGATTTCAATATGCGGTTGCTGCCTGCATTTTTCCAGATTTTGCACCGGCGGGGCATGCCGTTTCCAAAGTCGTTATCGGTGGGAATCCTCCAGAAATCAGGTTCAGGTGATTTTACTATGGTTTCAATATCTTTGAACATCAAGGACGTCATTAATCCTGATTCTTTACTGAATTCAATCCGGAATGGCCCGCTGCTTAAGGTTATCCTTTCATCCGTCTCTGAAATTGCAAGATCAGGCAATGAGTCAGGAATTATTTTGTTTTTCACAATATGCCCGGGCAGAGGGAATTGCTCCCGGGCTATCTCCTGGTTCTGTTTCATTAAAGAATAATCATGGTTAAACACATAGCGAATGTTCAGAAAGTATTCTGCCCCGGGTATTAATTTGTATTCAGGGTATGAAATTGTGAGAAGATAAGAATCTCCGGGTTTAACCGGAGGGATGTCTATAGCCCCTGTTACCATCTCCTGCCCGTCAGCTGTTATATCCCATTTCATCGTAAACATTGAAAGATTAAGGAAATTATAGCAATTCTGAACCTCAATAATGCCTTTAGCCAAATCAACAGGTTTTGTTTTAATGTATTGATAGACTTTTTGGACTTCCAGGGCATGAGGGTTCAGGCTTCTGTCGGGCTGAACCAGACCGTTGCAGCAAAAATTGCCGTCAGAGGGCACAGTGTCAGGGCCGAAATCACCGCCATAGCAATAGTATTTTATGCCGTTGCCGGCTGTGCATTGAATGCCCTGGTCAACCCAGTCCCATATGAATCCACCCTGCAATTGCTCATATTTCTCAATGACATCCCAGTAATCCTTGAAGTTACCTTCGCTGTTGCCCATGGCATGCATATACTCGCACATAATAAGAGGCCTGGCCTGCTTTTTCTTCGCGTAATTCTCGATATGTCCGATAGACGCATACATAGGGCAGTAGATATCTGTGTTTTCTTCAAGTTCAGCCCGTTCATACTGTACAGGACGTGTTTTGTCACGTTCTTTAATCCATCTGTACGTGGCCATGAAATTTGACCCATTGCCGGCTTCATTACCCAGTGACCATATGATAATGGACGGATGATTTTTGTCACGTTCAACCATCCGTATTGTTCTGTCCATATGAGACTTAAGCCATTCGGGTTTGTTTCCCAGGGTTTTATCAGGATGGTAGCCTATACCATGTGATTCAATGTTTGCTTCATCAATAAGATAAAGGCCATATTTGTTGCAGAGTTTGTACCATAAAGGATCATTGGGATAATGACTTGTGCGTACTGCATTGATATTAAGAGATTTCATTAACCTGATATCATTGATCATCGATTCCTTTGTGATCACATGGCCATTAACCGGATCATGCTCATGACGGTTAACGCCTTTCAGGAGCACGGACACACCATTAACCAGTAAAACACCGTTTTTAATCTCTGCACGTCTGAAACCGGTTTGAGAACTGACTGTTTCAAGTATACTGCCATCCGGCGATAGTACAGATAATACGGTATAATACAGGTTAGGTGTTTCAGCTGACCATTTCAGAGGATCATTGACTTCGGCGGAGAAGTGAAAAGTCTTTTTTTCTCCGGCGGACAATTGAATGATTTGCCGGACAGGTTTCAGTACAACCTGTTGTTCCGGGCCATAAAGAGCTATTTCCACTGCACAGTTGCCGGTTTGCAGGGTGTCAGCATTAGTCATTTCATATTCAACACTGTATTTCCCGTCATGGTATGCATTATCAAGATCAGCCCTGATAAAAAAGTCGCTGATATGCATACGGGGAATTGAATAAAGATATACATCCCTTTCAATGCCACTCAACCTGAAGAAATCCTGGTCCTCCAGGTAACTGCCATCACACCAGCGAAAAACCTGGACAGCAACACTGTTTTTTCCAGGTTTTACCATATTGGTTATATTAAACTCAGCATGTGTTTTGCTGTCTTCGCTGTATCCGATATATTGACCGTTAACCCAGGCATAGAAAGCTGAGTTAACACCTGCGAAATGCAGGATAATTTCACGATCTTTCCAGCTCCTGGGAAGTTTGAAATTGCGCTTATAGGATCCGACAGGATTGTATTCCATCGGTATTTCAGGATATTTTTCATTCCACGGATACCTGATGTTCACATAGATGGGATGATCATATCCTTTCATCTGCCAGTCAGAAGGTACTTCTATCTGATCCCAGTTTCGCATATTATAGCTTTTTTTATAAAATCCTGCAGGTCTTTCATCTGGCTTTGACACCCAGTTGAACTGCCATGTCCCGTTCAATGAAATAAAATAGGGACTTGCGTCAGGATTATCTATAATTGCAGCCTTGATATCAGCATATGGCAGCATTGTACAATGTGGTTTTTCGGTGTTGACAGCGGTAATCCTGATGTCGTTGATTTCTTCAATTGGTATATGAGCAGCAGTTTTACAGCCAATTACTGCAACAAACAAAAAAAGATGGTATGGTTTCATAAGATGTGTTTTTATATTTATTGAATGCTGACAACAGGTTTTCCGGCCTGTCTTTTTTTCATGTATCCGATTTCTTTCAGTTCGCCGTTTTGAACAAGTTCAATAAATTCATTACCCGGGTTTTTGTCGACGGCTATGAGCAATCCTCCGCTGGTCTGCGGATCGGTGAACAAAAGCTTCTGAGACTCTTCAATCTCTCCGATTTTGGCGTCATAACTTTTCCAGTTCCGAAAAGTGCCTCCCGGTATGCAATTCCTGGTAATGTAAAACTCCAGGTTATCAAGCAGAGGTACTTTTTCAGCTTCAATGACAGCTGAAAGCTGACTTCCTTCGCAGACCTCCAGCAGATGTCCCAGCAGACCGAAACCAGTTACGTCAGTCATGGCTTTCACCGCGGTCATCTTACCCAGGTCAGATCCTATGTTATTGAGTTTTGTCATCCAATAGACGGCCAGACTGTAATCTTCCTCAGCCAGCAGTCCTTTTTTGCCGGCTGTGCTTATTATGCCTGTTCCGATTGGTTTGGAAAGATAAAGACGGCAGCCGTCAGTGGCAGTGCTGTTACGTTTTACTGAAGCCGGGGAAATAATACCGGTAACAGCGAGGCCAAAAACCGGATCGGATATGTCGATGCTGTGTCCGCCGGCAAGAGGGATACCGGCATTAGAACAGATTTCAGCAGCGCCCTCAAGCACAAAGCCTGCTGTTTCAATAGAAAGCTTATCGACAGGCCATCCCAGTATGGATATCGCCATCAGCGGACTGCCTCCCATGGCATAAACATCACTTAAAGCATTGGCGGCTGCTATTCTGCCAAAGTCGTAAGGGCTATCTACAATAGGCGTAAAGAAATCAGTTGTGCTGATAACAGCCTGCCCGTTGCCAATATCATATACCGCTGCATCATCTCTTGTATCATTTCCGACAAGTAATTCAGAATATGACTTACTGATGAGTTTATCAGTAAGTATCTTTTCAAGTTCTGCAAGTGAAATTTTGCATCCACAGCCTGCGCCGGGGCTGAATTGGGTCAGTCGTATATCGTTCATTTATAAGAGTTTTTCATAAGTTAAACAGGCAATGATCTGTTGTGATCTTTCTGCCAAATCAGCATTTCTGAATTCTAAGTTAATGGTTTTTTCCCCTTTGTGAAGGTTTTGCATCGTACGGTAATATATTTTATCATAATAATGCAAAACAATAAAGACAGCTTCATCAAAATTATCCCGGCAGATAAGACCGATCGCCCTGCGTGTATTTTCTGTCCCCAGTCTTTTTTCAATTTTACCCAACGCGTGAATAAGGACTTTCTTTTCAACACATGTATATATGTTGACCAGCCTTTCGATACGTTCTTCATGCGGGACAATGAGGTTGAGCAACGGACATTCAAGCATCCGCTGATGAAATGGTTTAGGAATAAATAACGATCCGATGGAGATGCTTTCGTCCTCAATAAAAACAGGTTTTTCCTTATCCAACAAAAACATATTTTCAAACAGGAGGTTTTCAAAGTGTTCGTTTGTTGGCTGATCCGGTTCGCCTATTGCTCCGAAAACAGAGCCCTTATGGGACGCCAGTTTTTCAAGATTGACGACAGGATATCCCTGTCTGTTAAGTTCAGTCAGTAATTCTGTTTTTCCTGATCCTGTCATGCCCCCAATGACGATAAAACTGAAAGGGTATGAGAGGTAATTATGAATATAGTGACGATACGACTTATATCCGCCTGTCAATACTGAGGTCTTTAACCCAATAGTCTCAAAAAGCCATGCCATACTTGAGCTTCGCATTCCCCCTCTCCAGCAATAGACAAGGATTTCCTGATTTTCTGCCAGAGAAATGCCTTTTGTGGCAAAGTCTTTAAGTTTGGGGCCAATGACTTCAAGGCTTCTGGAAACCGCATCTTCTTTTCCTCTCTTAAAATACAGAGTGCCGATAAGCGCTCTTTCTTCATTGTTAAACAGGGGTATGTTGACAGCCCCTGGAATATGACCTTTTTCATATTCAGCAGGTGACCGGACATCGATTAAAGGATAGCCTTCATCTCTTTTTTGCAGAAATGATTCAACAGACACATTATTGCTTTTTGTTGTCTGCTTAATATCTGACAGCAAGTCCTTTTCCATGAAAAATCAGAAAATCCTTGATTTGAGCAGGTAAAGGTAAGGAAAACCCTTAAGAGACAGTAAAGCGTTTTATCAACAGCAGGTATTTAAGAAAGCTTTCAGGGCAGATTATGCATAAAAGGTGCAAATCTTATACAAATAAGTTCACAGTTAACCGTAAACGGTAAACAGTGAATTATTAATCGTATCAGATTTTAATGATACAGGAATTTTTTGATGCTTTTTTTCGGTGTTTTTTCAAATTCGGTATCCACAGTTTCAATTTTTGAAATGCCCATATAACCAGGCAGGATGGCATTAAGTTCACGCCGGTATTCTTCCATCTTTTCCCCGACTTCTTCTTTTGGTACCCCGTCAGCTTCAAGAGCTGCAAAGTCAGGATAGACCAGGGCAACAATCTTTCCGCTGCGTTCTACAACAATACCTTCCTGAACGTATATCAGGTTATTGATTTTTTCCTCGATCTCTTCAGGATAAATATTCTGACCGGAAGGTCCCAGTATCATGCTTTTACTTCTGCCTTTAATAAACACATAATTCTCTTTATCAATGATGCCAAGGTCTCCGGTGTGCAGCCACCCGTCCTTGTCAAGGGCTTCAGCCGTTGCCTGTTCATTTTTGTAATAGCCCAGCATCACGTTTTCGCCCCGTACCAGTATTTCACCCACAGTGTTATAGGGATCGTCGGAATCAATGGTTATTTCAAGTGTGTCGACTACTTTTCCGGCCGAATGTTTTTTTCTGAATTGCCAACCGGCATAACTGATCAGGGGCCCGCATTCCGTCATGCCATAACCCATTGAGAACGGAAATTTTATCCGGGCCAGTAAAGCTTCAACTTCTGCATTCAATGCCGCACCTCCGATGACCACCTCATGGAACCGTCCGCCGAAAGCCTTCGTAAGACTCCCTTTGATCTTGTTGTATACCAGTTTATTCAAGAGAGGAAGTTTAATCAGTGTTTTGGCAGCGCCTTTGCTGATTGCCGGTAATATCTGTTTTTTATAGATTTTTTCAATGATCAGCGGAACAGCAAGAACCAGGTGGGGTTTTACAACACCGAATGCTTCAATGATAACCTGGGGTGATGGTGTTTTGGTCAGGAATGTGATATGACACCCGAGTGAAAAGGGAAACATAAACTCGAAAGCACAGCCATAAGTATGGGCCAGTGGCAGGAAGGAAACAATGGAATCACCCGATTTCAGCGGCATATTTTCACGGGCATAACGGATGTTGGCGCTCAGGCTGTTGAGGTTCAGAACAACACCTTTTGAGAAGCCTGTGGTGCCTGAAGTATAGTTGATAACAGCCAGATTTTCATTGGGGAAAGGATCAAAAGCATACTGTTGTTTGTTGATGCCTTCAGGGTATTCTTTCTGGCAGAGTTTTTCAATTTCTTCAGTTGAAGAGGGGAGAGACGAAACCGAAGTCTGTATAATACCGAAGTTTTCAAGTGAAACACTTGCTTTGACGGCAGGCATCTCTTTTTTGTCCAGGGTTTGGTTAATGGTATCGCTTGTGAACAGAAATACGGAATCACTGTGGTTAACGATGTTCATGATATCCTCAGGCTTGAAATCAGGCAGTATAGGTACAATGACCGCTCCGTATGTTACGGTTGAAAGAAAGGCCATACACCAGTTGGCTGAGTTTTTACCGACAAGAGATATTTTGTCACCCTTTTTAATACCGGCCAGTTTAAAGAGCAGATGCAGTTTTTTAATCTGTGATCCCACCTCACCATAAGTATAGGATGCACCTTTATAATCCGACAGTGCCGGGAGGTCCCAGTTTTCTTTAATGCTTGTTTCAAAATATGAAACGAGATTTTCTTTCAGCATATGGTTAAGATTTATTTAATCGTTACACGAATATAGGGCTTTTTTATGAGCTGATGACTCCCGCTGCGAAATAAAAAGTAAGGAAGGAATCAGAATGATATCATGATATATAAGGTAATGTATTTTGAAGACCTCGAGCGCTTTTGCAGCAGGCGATAACGACTATTAATTCAATAATCAGGCACACTTTTAAAAAGTGCGCCAGTTGGGCCTTGTAAGTGGCTTAAATTTAAGTGATTCCGGCGCGATGACTCGCATCCCGCATGCAATCGCTACAGGCCGCTCGAGATCACGCCGGATACATTGACAAATTAACAATATTTCAGGAGATAATTTTCCTGCAAAAAATAAAGTGATTCCGGCGCGATTCGAACGCGCGACCCACAGCTTAGAAGGCTGTTGCTCTATCCAACTGAGCTACGGAACCATGAGATGGTCTTAATATTTGAGAATCTGAAATGAAACTATCCCCTCCCGGGAGGGGTAGGGGTGGGTCACATCATCAAATCAATATTTTTTTCAGCCTGCAAAGTTATAAAAAATATGATTCTCAAGCAGCGTGTTTTTCTTATTTTAATACAAAGGATTTATTGCTTCTTTGTTCCCTTTTTCAGGTTTCTTATTTCCTCCTGCAGCCTTTTAATTTCCTCATTTTTGCCTTTAATAATGTTTTCTTTAGCCTTGATTTCCTGCTGAAGATTTACGAAGTTTGTCACATCTTTTGATATCCCGAAGGTACCGATGATATTATTGTTTTCATCCCGTAAAGGCATTTTTGTGGTGTTCACATAATTAACCCGGCCGTCAGGCAGAACTTCTTTTTCAACCTTATCCACCATAGGCTTGCCGGTTCTTATTATTTTCTGTTCGTCTTCATATGCAGGTCTTGAATGCTCTTCGTCAAACATATCGAAATCCGATTTGCCTAAAAGCTCTTCGGGCTTGTTGAGTTTAAAAAGTTTGAGCATGGAAGCGCTGAAACGTATAAAGCGACTTTTTAAATCTTTAAAGTAAATACTTTCAGGGACATTGTTCAACAAAGCATCAAGCAGTGATTTTTCTTTTGAAAGCAATTGCTGCTGTTCTTTTAATTGCTCCATCATTTTCAGTTCACTTTCCCTTCGTGCTTTTTCTTTCTGTTCTTCTTCTTTCCTGATACGGGCCATTTCTTCCTGCGTAGCTTTTAATTCTTCAAGGTTCTGCCTCAGTTCTTCCTCCTGCTGGGATATCTCTTCCGAACGTTTTTTAGATTCTTCGAGTAAAAGAGCTGTTTGTTCATGCAGTTTAACTGTTACCAGGGTGGCAGCAATACTTTCAGCAACCTTTTCCACAAAATCGATTTCGTGTTTTCTGAATTCATTGAAAGAGGCTATCTCAATAGCACCTGTAATCTGATCTTCCTTTTTAAGCGGTACGATAAGCAAACTTCGGGGTACAGCGCCTCCCAAGCCTGATCGTATTTCGATATAATCCTCAGGAATATCTTTAAGATAGATAGATTGTTTTTCCAAAACACAATTTCCTATCAGGTCTTCGCCAACTTTAATCCTTTTTTTCAGAAATTTTTGCCGGTCATAGGCATAAGCAGCAACCAGGCTGAGATATTGTCCGTCGGTCTGTGAATCCTCCATCAGAAAGAATCCTCCCTGGTTAGCGGAAAGATATTGGATAAGATTTCTGATGATATTATAAGACAGCTTTTGTATGTCGTTATTATCCTGCCTCAGAATATCATTAAACATTGCTATGCCATGTGTAGTCCAATTCCGGATATCATCTTCAACCTTTCTGGCATCTTCTTCCTGTTTGGTTTTTATCATGTTATCCCTTAACTTGTTTAAAGAGATGCCAATAAGGTCATTATCCCCGGTTACGGCAAAGGCTGAGTCAGTTTTGCCTTCAGTGAGTTCAGTGGCAAACCGGGCAGCTTCACCAATTCTTTTAATGATATTATTCGCTGTATTTTTTACAATGTCAAGTTCATCTGTTAATTTAACCGTTGTTTCATCATTCTCTTTATTATCAGCCAGGGAGGTAAGGGTTTTGTTAAGATTTGCAACACGAAGTGTAATATCATTACTGAAAAATGATATAAGCCATATCAAAATCAGAATCAACAATATGTAAAAGATGATCATAAATATCAACAAAGACCTGACTGGTCTGAGAACATCAGGGACCGGAAACTGTGAAATCAGGATCCAGTCTAATCCGTTTATGTTTAAAGGTGTATAGGAACATAATGCACTTTTCCCTGAAGGGGTTACATATTTTCCTTTTCCTGCAATTCCAAGGCTGGCATTGGCGAACACATTGCCCTGAACCTGCAGATTCATGACCGTACAAGATGATTTGTCAATCACAGCTATATTATCTCCGGCTGTTCTATATTTTAATTTTTTTAAATACCTGTTTTGGTCTGACAGGAAATCCGGATCATTGCTTCTGAAAAACCTGTCAGTGCCGATTATCATTGTTGAAATAGCCGTCGCCCAGTCGTTTTCAGCATGCGGTTGTGTCAACAGCAAATTGTCGAGATAATCAGCCTCAACACTGAAAACAATGGCTCCTATTGTTTGATTACCTTGTACCACCGGGGTTGAAAAATAAAAACATGGCGGTATAATACCTGGAATGCGTCTGTCCATATCGGTTAAAAGGACACTTTCTTTTGATGAAGAAATAGCATTGCGAAATGCTCGAGAGAGTTTGCTGTTTTTATAACTACCTGTGAAAAGGTTTGTGCCGAAATCAGGATACTTTTTTAAAGAATAAAAAATATAACCGCTTTTAGCATCGATAAAATACAGATCTGAAATTCTGTTCTTCCTGGCATAGTTTAACAACCATGATTGATGCTGAACATGAACCCCCGAATAAAGGCTGCCGTCACCCGCCCCTGTTGTTTCATATTTCCGTGTCAGGGACTTTGTATTGGCTGCAAGGTATAAAAATTGCAGGATGGTTTGTTTGGGATCTTCAGAAAGGAAATCTTCAAGGTCAGGTGCAACTGTTTTTTTTTCTTCAATCTGGGGTAATAACCGGGTGGTATAATAGTCTTCCAGTTCCTTGCGGATTTCTTCATAAGAGTTGGCGTTTCCCAGATAATAATTATCATATTCTAAATCACTGAATCCCTGCAATAGTGAATTGAAAGCATTTATTGTACGCGAACTTTTTGCGAAAAGCTGAAGCTGTGTTTTGAACCTGTTCAGTTCATCTTCAATGTGTTGCTTTTTAATGTTTTCAACAAGTGAAAGTGTTTCATAAGCAGAAGACACAGATAATTTTTTTTGTTTGAACCAGACAAGAAATAAAACAATGAGGAGCGCGATCAGAAGATTGCTTAATAATGCCATTAGTATTTTGCCTTTCAGATTCAGCCTGGCAGGATTCAACCTGCTGGTGATGTTGCTCATGAACCGGGCATATTTCATTTCCCTCTTATTCTCCATATAAATGATATTTAGCGGATAGTGGTATGTTGCAAATTAACAAAAAAAAGTGAATTAATATGAAATAAATAAAATGATGTTTGGTTAAAAACCTTTAATATCTTTATATAAAAAAATACTAACTTATACAGAAATTTGCAGATAACGGAAGTTTTCATATGATATAAATAAAAAGGAAGGTTATGAAAATAGAGAAATTATACAGAGAATTGTTGACAACCCTGGTTATTTCTTTACTGATAATAAACGGGTACAGTATTACGGCAAATACTGCTGTTTCTTACCTGAATGTGCGGCAGGATGATAAACGTGCCCTTTATATTGAGCATATTAAAAAGGGCGACAAATTTCTGGCTGAAAAGAATTATGCAGCAGCCATGTTTGAATATGAGAAAGCTGCTGAGCTTATGCCTTATGAAGAAGAACCCAAACTTAAAATGCAGAGTATTGAAGCAACATTGGGCACAAAGGAACTTGCTGAAGTCAAGAAAAAAGTAGAGCAGGCAAAAAGAGAGGAGGCGGAACAGCTCAGAAAAGCGAAGGAAGCCGAGGCTGAAAGTGCCAAACCTGTTGTGCAGGAAAAGGAAGGTTTTGAATCTTTTCTTGTTGAACGCCAAAAACAGTCTGCCAGGGATAGTATCAGACAGGCTATTTTTGACGCTTTTGCCGAGGAATTGAAAATAGTAGAACAGGGTAACGATATGTTGGCACGATCGGCTGTATACCGTAAAATTGCCGATGCCTTTAAAGAAGCCAGAGATGAAGAAATTGCGATCAAGTATTACCAAAAGGCTCTTGAAATCGAACAAGAATATGGTAAACAGGAAGATGTTTCAACTGTTTATGAGGATATAGCTGATGCATATTACGAATCCGGCGATTTTCAGAATTCTATCAACAGCTATGAAAAATCATTATCGGTGAAACAAAAAGCCGGGGATAAGGCAGGGGTATCTAAAGTCCTTTCAAATATTGCCGGCGTATATGAGACAACTTATGATTATAAGAATGCAATTGACTATTATCAGCAATCAGCAAAGCTAAAAGACAGTATCGCAGATGAGTCGGGCTTGAAAGATGTTATGGATAATCTTGGCAATGTATATTATAAGCAGAAGGTACTTACAAGCGCGATTCTTTCTTATGAAAAAGCTGAAAAGATTATTAAAAAGTTGGATATTAAAGAGGCACTGGGTCCGGTTTACAACAAACTCGGCGTGGCCTATTATGAGATGGGAAACCTGGTGGAGGCGGAAAAATTCTTTAAAGAATCGAGAAAGAACCTTTATGAGACAGGCAACAGAAAAGAAGCTGCCATGGCCGAAAATAATCTTGGAAATTTGTTATTTATTAACAACAAATATGAGGAAGCCATTGAATATTATGAACGCTCTCTGGCATCCAAAAAGACTGGTGATTATGAATACGGCAGGGCCGTAACCATGTTTAATATGGGGAATGCCTATCGTCGTTCAGGAAATCATGAAAAGGCACTGGAATTATACGAGGAAAGCAAAAGGATCTCTGACAGCCTTGAATTTACCACTCTATCGGCGAAAAACCTGAAAGCACTGGCCGCTGTTTACAATGCGGTTAAGCAATTTGAAAAAGCAGAATTACTTGAGAAAGAACTTGATACACTTGAACTGTCATCATCCATCAGCATTGAATTTCCGGTGTCTGAAAACGAAATGGACCTGGATATAAAAAAGACACAGGAGATTCTGTCCAAACTCAGTGAAGAGGCACTGAAAAGAAAGGATATTGTTGAAGCAGAGAGCAATAATAAAATGGCCGACCTGTATATTAATACCCTCAATAAACAGTATATGAAGGAACAAAGCCGCAGCCGTACTTTTTTAATCCTTTCTGTTGTTTTAGGTGCTGTTCTTCTCCTGACCATCATATTGGCTGTAAGAAGTTCCCGTAAAAATAAAGGGACATGATTAAGGCCAGGCTTGTTATGCCTGCATTATCAGGGACAGGAGTTTTTTAGAAAAAAAGGATTGTTCTTTTTAAAAAATGTTGATTTTTCATGCAGGCTCCTGTTGGCTCAGGCAATGCCAGCTTCCCAGACCCCATATGATCTCCGTTGAATCGATACCCAGTACTGGCTTGTCTTTAATGTGTTCCGAGAGAATGTTCAAAGCTGTGTCGTCCTGTTGGCATCTGAATACAGGTACAATTACACCTGCATTGGCCATATAAAAATTAGCATATGATGCCGGCAAACGCTGTCCTTCATAATAAACCGGTTCAGGCATAGGTAACTCAACAATATTCATTTGCTTGCCATTAGCCATTCTCATCTTTTTCAGTTTTTCAAGATTTTTTTTCAAGGGATTGTAATTGGGATCTGCCCGGTTTGATTCTGTCATGGTTATAACTGTGTCTTCATTAATGAAGCGTGTCAGATCATCTATATGACCATCTGTATCGTCACCTTCAATCCCGTCACCAAGCCATAACACCTTTTCAACACAATAATACTGCATCAGGAACTCTTCTATCTTCGATTTGGATATACCGGGATTGCGATTTGGATTCAGAAGGCAGGAAGTAGTTGTAATTAAAGTTCCCCTGCCATTCACATCGATTGATCCTCCTTCCATGACAATGCCCGGATAGAAAACAGGCAGTCCCATCAGATTGGCAATATGGGTGGGTATGTGCGTATCCAGGTTGGCAGGATATTTTCCGCCCCAGCCGTTATAGCGCCAGTTTACAATAACCTTGGGAACATATGCTGCAGGATTAACCAGGAACGTGGGACCATGATCACGGCACCATGCATCATTGGTCGGATGGATATGCAGTGTATAACGTTCCGGTGAAATACCGGTTTTTTGCAGAACCTCATTAACCCTGTTTTTCATTAATTCGTCGACGACATTGATATTGACCTTCTCTCCCCGGCTTAATTGTTTGATAAATTCATGGTAATAAGGGAAAATGGTATTGATCTTTCCCGGCCATGAAGACTCATTATGAGGGTAACTCAACCAGGTGGATGCATGTTTTTCCCATTCGGCCGGAAAGCGATAGCCGAGTTTTGCCGGAGTATCGGATTGCTGTATCATATTATAATTAAAAACAGAGGTTTTTATTCTTCATCAATAAAACGGTTCAGGATGGGCCCATAGGTATCGGTACGCCGGTCTCTCAAAAAGGGCCAGTGCGTGCGATAGAATTCAACAGCTGAAAGATCGAGTTCCTGAACAGCCACTTCTTCACTATCGTGGGAGGCTTTATAAAGAATACTGCCAAAAGGATTGCTGATAAACGATCCGCCCCAGAATCGCATATCACCTTCTACACCTGTGCGGTTTACAGCAACGACAAAAACACCATTGGCAATGGCATGCGAACACTGTATGGTCTGCCAGGCATTGTGTTGTTCTGTATTCACAGCTTCAGTCTGAGACAATGACCATCCTATGGCGGTTGGATAAAAAATAATCTCAGCACCCTTCAGGGCTGTGATCCTTGCAGCCTCTGGATACCACTGGTCCCAGCATATCAGTACACCTATTGTGGCAAATTGTGTTTTAAAAACGCCGTAACCGGTGTCTCCAGGCGCAAAATAGAATTTCTCGTAAAAACCGGGATCATCAGGGATGTGGTTCTTCCTGTACTTTCCAAGAAATGTGCCATCAGCATCAATAACGACAGTTGTGTTATGATACAGGCCACCGGCACGTTTCTCAAAAAGAGATGCAATAATCACCACCCCGAGGTCGGCGGCCAGTTTTTGCATTTTTTTTGTGGTCGTACCAGGAACCGGCTCAGCGTGTGAAAAGCTCTCATAGTTTTCCACGTCACAGAAATAAAGTGTGGAGAAAAGCTCCTGAAGGCATACAATGTTCGCCCCTTTTGAAGCGGCTTCACGAATTCCCTGAACAGCTTTGTCTACGTTGGATTCCACATCGGCAGTACAAGTCATCTGCACACATCCGACACTGACTTTTTTTTGTCCCACTTTATTAAAAATTATATTCTGAAAACGTTCTTACATTATTGACAATCAAAATTTTCAATCTGCCCCTTACCTGTTCTCATTAAGGTATTCATTTATGTTTTTAATAATGCCTTCAATAAGCCTTTCTCTTGATTCATCAGCGGCCCAAGCCAGATGTGGCGTAATAACAAGCCTTTCGGGATGCCGTAATGAAAAAAGCGGGTTCTTGGATTGGGGCGGTTCCTGCTCAAGTACATCAAGTCCGGCTCCTGCTATCAATCCTTCATCCAGCGCCATAGCAAGATCAGCCTCGTTAATGATGCCTCCACGGCCTGTATTCAAAAGAACAGCTGTTTTCTTCATAATTTTCAGCTGGTTATATCCCAATAAATTCCTTGTTTCAGGTGTGAGTGGACAATGAACAGACACAATATCCGATATTGAAAGAAGCTCATTAAGGGCGAGATGAGGATATGGATTTGCAAGATTGCGGCCGGTAGTGGAATAATAGGATATCTTTGCTCCGAATACTGAGGCTGCTTCCGCAACTCTTTTGCCGATAGTGCCCAGCCCGATAATCCCTAAATATTTGCCGGACAGTTCAGTAAAGCATTTCTCAAAATGTGTGAAAACGGGACTGCTAAAATATTTTCCTGACTTGGTGTACTCATCATAATAACGCGTGTGATTGAGAAGGTAAAATAAAAGTGAGAAAGTGACTTGTACTACGCTTTCAGTTGAATAACCGGTAACATTTTTTACCTGGACACCTTTATTTTTAGCGTAATCCAGATCAACGTTGTTTGTGCCTGTGGCAGCAATACATATAAGCTTTAATGCCGGACATGAATCCATAACATGACCATCGATCAATACTTTATTCGTAATGAGAATGTCTGCATTTCCAGCATGCACGATAGTATCTTCAGGCAAAGTAACGGGATAAGAGACAAATTCTCCCAATGCGGACAGTCGTGAAAGGTTATCGGTATGACCGACAGTACATGCATCTAAGAATACAATTTTAGGGGCTTTCATGTTGACTGTTTATATTACTCGTGCCTGTAAAATTAAAAAAAGTATTAAAACACTCATAACAGGTTTTAAACCCGTCAGGCCTTTTGTGAAATTTTAATAATATAATTAATTTGGCCGTTTATCTTCGTCCATCACGGGAGAACAGTTTATGAGGATAGGAATACTGGCTGGCTTCTTAATGATTTTATCAGGAATCCTTGTTAATATTGTGGCACAGGATTACCACGATGATAAAAACCATGGTTTGTTTTTTAATGATCTGTATGTTACACCATCTTTTCACACCGGTTTGGTCCTGCCGGAATACCAGTATTTTCTTTACCTTATTGAAGACCACGTGAGATCAGTGGGCCTTAATATCTCAAAAAGAACCTGGGGTAAAAATGACTGGGAACAACTGTACAGGTATCCCGAATATGGGTTTTCCCTGTTCTATTCCACGCTGGGTAACGACAGTGTTTTTGGACGTGAAATTGCCTTATGCCCGTTTTTTAAATATCATATTTTTTCCAGGCATCGTTTTTCTGTTGATAATCAGATTGGTTTGGGAATTAGCTATGTTACAAGAAAATTTGACCTTGAAGAGAATTATAGCAATATCGCCATTGGTTCAAACCTGAACATCCACTTTAACTTCAGGCTGGATTTGAGTTATCAATTGCTGCAACGATATCGGGTTCACACAGGTATAGCATTTGATCACTTTTCCAATGCCAATATGCAGGAACCCAATGTGGGCATTAATTATCTGACTTCTTATATTGGTTTTGGTTATCGTATTGGTCAGGGCAGTAATCAGCAGATACATGAACTTGAGCCGCATAAAAGGGATCTTCATCTGGAACTGACATATGCTTTCGGCGGAAAACGCACGCGGGCTTTTCAATCAACCTTCTTTTTTACATCTTCTGCTGCAGTTGAGATGAAATGGAAACCCTTTCGTGTGCTTCATATTGGACTTGGCGCTGACCTGTTTTACGATTCTTCAACAGAAACGGAAATGCTGGCACTGAATCTGACCGGTCATAAAGGTCATTACGATTTTCGAACAGGCCTGCATATTTCACAGGAGGTTTTGTATAATAAAATAAGCCTTATTATCCAGGAAGGAATTTATTTGTTCCTGATCGACAGGATTAACCATAAAACAATGTATAACAGGGGCATGGTGCGATATGCCCTGACAGACCATATTATGGTGAGCATTTCTATGAAATCTCATTTGCATATTCTGGATTATCCGGAAATAGGACTGGGTTACCGGTTTTAATAAATTTACACATTAATCTTTGGTATGATTAAAGATACGCAGACATATCTCATTTTCATAATCTTCGCATTACTATTTGTTTCCTGCAAAGATAAGACAGTATATATACCTCTGATTGTATTGCATTACCACCCTTCGAGGAAGTACAGGTCAAGAGTGTTTTTCATATTTATCTTAAACAGGATACGGCATATTCGATTACCATCAGGGGTAACAGGGAATTTACTGAAGGTGTAAGGTATGAAGTGGAAAACGACCTGCTGATATTAAGCAACGAAACCCGCATGATGTGGATGAACCCGGAGAATCATATCGTTGAAATCTATATCTCCGCTGATCGGCCAAAGAAAATAATGGCTGAGGAAGCCTGTTTTATAGAAACTGTCAACCCTGTCATCACAGAAGAATTCGGATTTGTTTGCGGAAATAAATATGCTGAGGCCAGGTTTGAACTTGACAACGCCATATTTTATTTCTGGAATAACTTTCCCTGTGGGGGAAGGTTAACTCTGGAGGGTAAAACGCAAAGCCTGCGCTTGTGGAATTACGTGATCATGTCGGTTGATGCCATCAATCTGATAACCAGTCATGCTTTTGTTGAGAATCATTCCAAAGGTGATTGCTTTGTTAATGTTACAGGCCAATTGCAATATAGTATTCATGGAACAGGCAATATAGTTTTGTATGGCAATCCGGATGAAATTGTCCTGCTCGAAAAAACCTCCTCGGGAGAACTGATCAGAATGGAGTAGTATAATAGATTTGGTGATTTGATGATTTGATGACCTGCCCGACGGCAGGCGGGTTTGGTGATTTGATGACCTGCCCGACGGCAGGCGGGTTTGCTGATCTGGTGATTTGATGATTATTCGTGAACTGTGAACGGTGAACAGTAAACAGTAAACAGTGAACAGTAAACTGCAACACTGTGGACAGTCGACCATAGACCGTGGACCGTGGACTGTAGACTATTTACAGATTAACAGACTGACAGATTACGCAGCCATACACCAAACCCACTACCCACTACCCACTAATCACTATTCACTATTCACTATCTCCTCCCCGTCCATTCTTCAACCGAAGGACCAACAGGATCAATGTATCTGAAAATCTGCTGAATCGTGAACTGACCGGCTTCACTTTCGGACAATAAATGACACCAAGGAACTCTTCCTGATGTATCTGATCCGGGCCCTGTATTGCCATACTCAGCATAGTAAGAAGTCTTTTCACGTGAAGGAATGGACCAGTTATTCCAACCCCGGGGAAAAATATGACTGCCCATATCACAATACAGAAAAGCTACCCTGGCAAAGTCTCTCCAGGGACGTCCAAGGTAAACTTTATCAACATCGGGTTTTGCAGTAAGCCTGCAATCAAGGAATACATATCCAAAAGGTTTCCCTTCGGGAGTGCTGGCTGCCGTAATATATGAATTGCTTTTGCTGTGAATTGTACATTGATGAAAGACAGCCGTAGCTGCACCGAAAATGAAATCAGTTGTTCCTTCAATATAACATGAATCGTAGTATTGCCTTGAATTTTGTCCTGCTGCATACAATGTATCCTGGTGACCAAGGAGGCGGCAATTTCTGAAGGTGCACCGGTCACCATCAACATGAAGTGCAACTGCCTGACCAACCGGACCTGCTGTGTTTTCAATCGTCAGATTTTCGGCATAGAAATCATGCCCTTCAACCAGCAATGTATAGGTAAAGAAAGTGCTGTTCCTTCCCCGGTTGATGCTGTTAAAATGATCATGCCACGATATTACGGTATGTTCCATGCTTTCGCCTATCAGAGAGAGTTTAGTATTCCAAGCAGGAACCCGCACCTTTTCATGGTAAACACCGTTTTTGATAAAAATAGAAATCCTGTGGTCAGGGAATGACTTGCAGGCATCAATGGCGGCCTGTATACTGGTATAATCGCCGCTTCCGTCAAGAGCAACCACTATATCGTAAGAATCAGCTCCAATAGCCTGACATGTTATGAGCATCAGAAATAAAAACGAAGCTATAAGGTTCTTTTTGTCATTCATTTCATGATGTATTTATATTTATAATCGGGCGCTTCTTTCTTATGGTATGTTTATATTTGTAATAAATCAAAAGTATCAGTTTGTTTTTAATTTTACCAATACGAGGATCAATAAAAAATAGCATATGAAATACAGAACATTAGGCAGAACAGGCTTTAATATCTCAGAAATCAGCTTGGGCACCTGGCAGGTGGGTGGCAAATGGGGTGAACCATTCAGTCATCAAAATGCGGATAAGATACTGAAAGCTGCTGTTGACAATGGAATTAACTTTATTGATACAGCTGATGTATATGGCGACGGGGAAAGTGAGAAGGCCGTAGGAAGGCTTCTACGCTCGCATTCAGGAAAAATCCTTGTGGCCACAAAATGCGGTCGCCGGTTGCAGCCTCATAACAATAAAGCCTATAATCCCAGGGTGTTAAGACAATTTGTTGAAGACAGCCTTAAGAACATTGGTGTTGATACCATCGACCTGATACAGCTTCATTGCCCGCCTACCGAAGTATATTACAGGCCTGAGATATTTGCTGAATTTGATAAACTCATCAAAGAAGGCAAGATCAGGAAACTGGGCGTAAGTGTTGAAAAGGTCGAAGAGGCCTTAAAGGCTATCGAATATCCGAATGTGGATACGGTACAGATCATTTTTAACATTTTTCGGCAAAGGCCGAAAGAACTTTTCTTTGAACAGGCCCGGAAAAAGAATATCGGTGTTATTATACGGGTTCCATTGGCAAGCGGGCTTTTAAGCGGAAAATTCGACATACATACAAAGTTTTCACCTGGCGATCACCGTAATTTTAACCGTGATGGTGCTGCATTTGATAAAGGAGAAACCTTTGCGGGAATTGATTATAATAAAGGCCTTGAAGCAGTTGAAGAACTGAAAAAGGCATTCCCCGATACCAACCTGGCTGCATTGGCTTTGCGGTGGATTTTAATGTTTGAAGAAGTAAGCTGCATTATCCCCGGTGCTTCAAAGGTTGATCAGATATTATCCAATGTCAGAGCAACCTCAATGGATATCCTTAAAAAAGAAGAGATGGATATCATTGAAGCTATTTATTCATCCCGGATTAAGAATGAAGTACATCATTTATGGTAATTTGTTTTAAAAATACAGATACTTCAGAGTATTATGAGTTTTTAATCAGATGACCGGGGGAAACCACTTTACCGCCTGCTCAATTTCTCAGTATTTTTTTGATGTGCAGCTGATGGCCAATTTTCACTTTCAGCAAATATATCCCGAAATCATTCAATGCACCGGCCGGTAATATATGCCTGAAAATACCCGGTTGCACTCCCTGATTTGAATAATCGTATACTTTTATGCCCATTAGATTGAATAAGTCAATACATACGGATTGCTGTTTATCTGTTTCAAATTCAATGATGATTTCCTTTTCAAACGGATTAGGATATATTGTAATATCAGAATCATAATGGTTTTCACTCACAACAGATTGAAACGTACTGACGGCATTTGATCTTGCTTCAGTATATGTTTCCTGGCCTGAAACCGCACATTGATGTTCAACAGCAAGCTGATAATAGCATGTGGTGGAAGATGTATCAGTATACTGGGTTTTTGTACTGGCAATTTCATCTATTTTTTCCATGGAATTGATTGAACTTCCTTTATAAATATGATAGGAACCGTAATTGAAACCTTCGTATGGCGACCAGCTGAGATTGTATGTGCCGGAAGTACCCTGGCTTAACTGCAGGTGTATCGGTTGATGCGGTTCACTGTAGAACGAATGATTGCCACAGGTATCGACCGCGGTTATAACATATCGGTCAGCATACTTTGAAGGTTGTGATAACTGATCGGTATAACTGTTTATTTCCGATGCGGCCACAACATCGAGTTGAGCATATGCTCCTGAAACCGTGGTTTCTTTCAGGATAACGTATTCCATAATGTCTTCTTCACCGGATTTTTCCCAGATTATCTGGTTTTTATTGCTGTCTGTCCTAACGGTGACCATGCATATTTTTGCAACTTCAGGAGGATCCGGAATGTTGACATAGACAACATCGCCTGCAATGCAACCTGCTTCGGATCTGACAATAAGCGAAATATTACCGCTCTGTGTCACGTTACCAGTATAGGATGAACTTCCGGGTTGACTATTCCAGAAATAAGACAACGGAACACTACAGTTTGTAATAACCGGATTCAGCTCGAAATCCGTGTTTTTGCAAACCCGGATATCCTCTCCCAGAGAAACCTTCATTTTCGGATAAATGATGATCTTTCGTTTTAAGGTGTCAATGAATCCGGATTTTCTGGTAATAATCAGCATGACGTCTTTTTCTCCGGTATCGTTCCATATGATATTGCAGGAAATCTCACTTGAATCAAGAATATTTCCTCCACTGGTCTGCCAGTAATATGTTGACACGGAATCCACAGGATAATCAAAGACCACCAGGGCTGTTTCTGTTGAATCACATAAAACAGTGTCATTATAATCGGGATTTATACCTCCCGTCAGTCGGGCAAATCCGAAAGTCCTTCTGTCCTGCCAGGCATTATCAGCATTTTCAATCGGCGTATCCTGATCCCAGAACATCTGTGCTCCCCCTTCTATGTTTCTCCCGCCTTCAAGACCTGTCCCATCACCGTCGGCATCCGATACGCTGACATCAAATCCGATAATGCCGTTGATTTTTGACAGCATATCCGGAATTTGTCCGATTTCGCTGGCTGCTGTCCAGGGAATCCCTGTTTCAATCTTCCACCCGGTTGCATAATTGTCCTGGTAAAAAAGGTAATCAAATATAGCTGCCCTGCCGGGGGTTTCAATGCCCACGTCACCCCTGTTAAAGCGTAATTCAATGGTACTTTGACTGTTGTATGACGCTATTATGCTGTTTGTGTCCAGATCGATAAAAACTTCAACGCAATCCCATGTCCATGCATTTGCACCTCCAACGGGCATTGATTCTTCCACATCATCGGTGACTTCCACGAACACATAGAGATAATCTTTGTCCCATGCAGCTTTAAAGATAGCGTTGAAATCAATGTCATCACCGTCTTCCAGGCCATATGGATTTGCAGCTCCGGCTCTTTTTGCGATCTGCATTGACTGGACCAGGCTATAATCGATTTCATCACCAATCCCGTCAATAATAATTCCGTTCGTGACACCGGGAATATCCATTTCTCTGACCGGCTCACAATATTGTGCCCTGACATAATCCTTAAAGCAAATGCTTGTTGCTATTAGAAGCAATATATAAAAATACTTTTGCATTTTTTTGATGATTTGGTTACTAAATGTATAAAAGATAACCAACATAAGAAAGATAATTTTGACATATTTCAGGTGAGGATGGCTGTTTCATCGATGATCCAAGTTTAATTATGCTTTTACTTTAAGAAGTGTTTTAAAGACGTATGTTTTTTTCAATTTTAAGACGCAACCATTGAACCGTTTTTTGAGTCATTAAATAAAAATTCATAATTATGAGAATCATTGTTTTTGTATTTTCTTTTTCTCTGTTGCTATCCTCTTGCTGGGAAAGGCATAAATATGAAACCGGACATTTCACTGAAAGTGTCGTTAATTTCAGTGATGCCAACTCGGAATTTGATGATTATAATTCAACGGCCCCTTATATATATTATGATCAGCTTTTCCATTTTTCTTCAAACCGGAAGAGTTATGGCATTGATTATGACATCGTTGGTGAAAAGATGTACATAGACTGGAGTAAAACAAAGGGCACACTTTCTATCGGAACAGACCTTGAAGATGACAGGTTTGACTATTTAATGCCCATGTTTGATTCCGTCAATACACCATGTAATGAATTAGGTCCGTATTCGCTGGGATACCGTAAAGAGTTAAGCAATACCGAAGTCATATGGACCGATATCATCATGTATGCCAGTGATTGTGAGGGAGATTTTGATCTCAAATTCATCTGTAGTCAGATGTTAAATACAACGACCAATACATCCGTTAGTATTGGTTCACCTTGTGAGATCGGCCTGATCAATAATGAGGCCAATGAACTGTATCCGTCGTTTTACGGAACAGATTTTTACAGTACCGATGTATGGGGTATAGATCCCGGTAAAATTGAGAAGTTATTATATTGTTCCGACAAAAACGGGAATTTCGATATTTATGAAATTGATCTGCCATCCGGTGATGATATTGCAGATATACTGTCATATGAAATCCTGATAGAACCTGCTCTGTTAGCGGTCAGTTCCGGCAGTGACGATAAATGTCCGTTTGCAAACGGTAAATTACTGGTCTTTGCCTCAAACCGCCCTGGCGGTTATGGCGGCTTTGATTTGTATTATTCCAGGCGTGAAAACGGATCATGGTCAGCACCTGTTAATTTTGGTGATCATATCAATACAGAATTTGATGAATACAGGCCGATTGCATTATATTTTAATGAATTCGATAATAACCTGATGATATTCTCATCTAACCGGCCGGGCGGGAAGGGTGGTTTTGACCTTTATTATACAGGTATTAAGCAGATGATTCGTTAGTAGTTAGTGAATAGTGAATAGTGAATAGTGAATAGTGAATAGTGAATAGTGAATAGTGAATATTGAATAGCTATCTGATTTACCATTGAATTTTCAAATCATCAAATCAGCAAATCACCAAATCACCAAACCCGCCTGCCGTCGGGCAGGTCACCAAATCACCAAACCTGCCTGTGCTGCCGCTACGGCAGGCAGGTCACCAAATAAATAAATCTGCATATTTTCCACTACATTTGCATTTCATAAAAATGTAATCTGTAAATACCATACAACAATGAAGGTTCTGTTATATAAACAAAAATCATCCCTCATCGGGCTTTTGACATTATTCATGCTATGTGCGTCCTATGGTCAGTCCCCTGTTATCACCAATCCCACCGTTGAAAAGATATGGGACGGTTTCAATTTTGTTGAAGGTCCGCTTTGGGTTGACACACTTGGGTTATTATTCAGTGATATTCCCGAAAACAAGGTCTACAGGTGGAGCCTGGATTCAAATGTTTCAGTTTATCTTACTCCCTCAGGTAACTCCAATGGTCTTGCCCTTGATATGCAGAATAAAATATTGCTGGCCCAGCATGGTCCGCGACAGGTTTCAAGAATGGAAGAAAATGGTGCACTGACAGCTATTGCCACACATTACGATGGTAAAAGGCTTAACAGTCCCAATGATATAGCCATGAAGTCCGATGGCTCTGTTTTTTTTACAGATCCGACTTATGGATTGAATGATCAGGGTGGAACAAGTGAACTCGGTTATAAAGGGATATACCGGATAAGTCCCTCAGGAGAAGTTCAACTCCTTGATAATACATTGAATATGCCCAATGGTATTGCCTTCTCGCCTGATGAATCGAAATTGTATGTCTCTGATTGTGCAACCAGCCGGATTTATGTATGGGATGTTGTTGATGATACCACTATTTCTGGTAAAAAGCTGTATGCTGCAACAACAGGCTGGGGAGGATGTACTGACGGAATGAAAGTTGATACGGCCGGTTTTGTATATACTACTGGTCCAAACGGCATCTGGATATTTGTTCCTGATGGTGCATTTGTTGAAACTATTCCTGTCCCGGAAACAGCAACAAACTGCGGATGGGGTGGCGCAGATCGTCGCGATCTCTATGTTACATCTGGTAAGTCAATCTACCGTATTCGGAAAGGGCAGCCTGTGTCAGGTGTTACAGATGGTAACATGAAAAATGAAGAGACAGAAGCTTTGCACTGTTTCCCTAACCCCTTTAAAGAAGATGTGCGGTTTGAATATTCTTTGGAGAAAACCGGATTTGTAAACTTAAAGGTATATAATACAGCAGGACAGGAGATTGTAACCCTGGTTGATCAGGTTTTGGTTCGGGGAAAACATTCAACAACATGGCATGCTGGTCTTTTACCTTCCGGGAATTATTATTTGAAAGCGTTATTGCCCGGAAATAAGGAGATACTAAAAAGTATTGTGAAAAAATAATCGAAATACCAAAACAGAAAATCGGTAATTTCGCCGTTGGGTTTAAGACTATTTTATGCGGGGATTGTTTATTATATTGTTTATAGGTTGCCATTTTTCCTTACCGAACCTTGAAGCGCAGATTAAGCATGCGGGTAGTCCGATGCCGTTAAAATATAATAACCACAAGACCATACCGGTTATTGAGCTGCCGTTTATCTCTGAACAGAAGGCGGCAAAAGTCTCAGAGGAGACTTTACTTTCGAGGCATAAAAATGAAGAATTTGCTTATATCACTGAAGTACAATATAATTATATGAATTCAGGGGTATGGGATACGCTGGAGAATGGCTGGAAGATATGGAGATTGGGCATCCGGTCGGAAGGGGCTTTTGCCCTTAACCTGATTTTCACTGAATACAGGCTTGAAAAAGGCATAAAGGTCTTTCTTTTTGATCCTATGCAAAAACATACTCTGGGGGCATACACTCATAATAACAATAAGGCTTTTGGGTTGCTGGCTGTTGAACCAGTTCCTGGCGATATGCTGTTTGTGGAAATGCAGGTACCACCAACTGTCAGCGATCCGGGCAATCTATGTATTGGTTTGATTGGCCATGATTATAAGAAAAGAGTTCCTGAGAAGAATACTCAGGATGATTGGTATGGTTTATCAGGATACTGCAATCCGGATATATGTTGCTATGACGATTCACTTTTTTCACTCATTAAACATTCGGTGGTAAGAGTTGTCTATGCCGGCAAAGAAAGATGCACGGGAACCCTCATAACAAACACAAGGAATAATGCCAGGCCTTACCTTTTAACAGCAGGGCATTGCATTAAATCTGAATGGCTGGCCAATACTGCTGTTTATTTTTTTGAATACGAAAGCCCATATTGTGGGGGACCTGATGGAAGAAATCACAAATCTTTATCCGGAGGGACTTTAAAAGCCACGACTGATAATAAACTTGATTTTTCATTGATTGAACTGTCTGAGCCTGTTCCGTTTTATTACCACCCTTACTTTGCCGGGTGGGATGTAACAGGACTGGCAACCAAAAGTGCCTTTTGTATTCATCATCCACAGGGTGATGTGAAAAAAATAGCGTTGGAAAACGACCAGCCTGTGACCGATAATTTTGGTGAAGGTTATAATGCCAATACACACTGGTTGATTCGTGATTGGGAAACCGGAACAACTGAAAAGGGTTCTTCAGGCGCTGCATTATTCAGCGCTGCAGGCCGCGTTTCAGGTACTTTATCAGGCGGAGATGCTTATTGTGACAACTCAGTCAATGATTTTTTTCAAAAACTGTCTCATTCATGGGACGATTATCCCGATTCAGCGAATCAGCTGAGATGCTGGCTCGATCCTTTTAAAGGCACCATTGAAACCATAAAAGGGTATGATCCTTTTACAGGCTTCTGGTCAACAGGTGATACTCTTTCAAATATTCTGCCGGAGGAACATATAAGGCTTTCAGGAGAAGGATTATCATGGGGCTATCTTTCCGGCCATAATTCTGATTTTATTGAAGTTTATGCAGAAAGATTTATCGTTTCAGAAAGAAAATATCTGCTTGGCGTCACCATAGATGTTGCCAGGGCCTATGCACATTCAGATACTGCTATTGTGAAAATGTGTTTATGGGAAGGCATGATTTTCAATGAGGAACCTTTAATTCAGGAAGAAATTCCCCTTATGGATTTTTTAAGCAATACGACAGTCTTTGTTGAATTCGATTCTGTTATAAGTGTTAGTGATACATTCATGATTGGTTTTAAACTTTTCTATCCGACTCCCTGTGATACATTTGCTGTTAAGCATGTAATAAGGGATGCCGGGTATGATAATACAGCTTTCATTGTTAAGGAAGGCCAATGGATAGCTATGAATGACCCTTTTGCATACAATGCATCAGTTTCACTGTCTCTTCATCCGGTCATCTATGATTCTCTGCCATCCGGTCCCGGCGATGAACCGTTGGTTATAAACGATTTCCTGATGATCTATCCGAACCCGGCCAGGGACGGAATATGGATCACTTTCAAGCAATTCCCTTCAGAGGAAATAACAGTAAGACTTTTTGATTTCACAGGTCATTTGCTTTTTGTAAAGACTTATCCTGACAGCATTAATCCCTTGTATATACCCATGGATATCCCCGTACAAGGGGCTTATATCATACAGGTTATCGCAGGTCAACATGTTGATAATCAGAAGTTATTGTTGTTACGGTGATATTTTTTCTGGTTTTATTCACACTTATTAAGTAACTTTTTGTTTTTTACCCAGTATAGTAAAATATAAAACAATTATAGTATGATGTCAAATTATAAATATCCACTGATGCTGTTGGCTATAATCGGGTATTGTTTGTTGTTGACGGGACAGCAGCCAGAGAGGTATCTTGAGATAAGGGGACATGCGGAGTTGGAAATGAATCCATTGGGTAACGCCACCGCAACACTTTATGATGGTAATGTAAAAGCAGGCTCAGTGCAGACCAGTAGTGACGGAAGTTTCTCATTCAAGCTTGAAGCGAATAAGATGTACACTGTTGAAGTATCAAAGGATGGTCTGGTGACAAAAAAGATCAGTTTCAACACAGCCCTTCCTGATGCAGAATCAGGCGTGTGGGTGAGGGAATTTGCCATAGGGCTTGTAGTGCCATGTGAAGGTGTTGATTATTCACTTCTGAAGAAGCCGGTCGATATTATTAAATTCAACACAAGACGCAGGGATTTTGAGTCTGATGAAGACTATGTGAATAAGATGATGCCGGAACTTGAAGAGATATACATTAAATCAGAAAACTGTCTTGCTGATAAATATGACAGACTGATAAATCAGGCTGATAAGCTTTTCAGTCAGAAGACGTATGAAAAGGCCCGTGATACTTATCAGGAAGCGTTGGGTATCATGCCTAAGGAAAAATATCCTCAGAAAAAGATCGATGAAATCAATGCTTTACTAAAGGAACAGGAGAGCAACGATGAACTTTATGATAATACTATTAAAGAAGCTGATGCCCTGATGGCCCAGCAAAGATATTCCGAGGCTCTGACCAAATATCAGGATGCTTCTGCCCTGAAACCCCGGGAAACTTATACAGCAAAAAGGATCAATGAGATTCAAACCATATTGCAGAGGCAGCAGGCTGAAGAACAATCTGCTGCAGCTGCAGAGGGTAAGTATAATGACCTTATTGCAAAAGCTGCTGAAGCTCATGAACGGAAGAATTACGACATGGCTAAACAGTATTATGAGAATGCTTCGCTTATTAAGCCTTCTGAATCATTTCCGCGGAACAAAATACTCGAAATTGACGCTTTGATCAAAAAGCAGAATCAGGAAAAATCAAGACAGGAATCAATTGATAATGCTTATATTGCGGCCATTGCTGAGGCAGATGCCCTGTTTAAGGCCAAAAAATATGATGAAGCCAAAGAGGCCTATGCAAAAGCAATTTCTATTAAGCCATCAGAATCATATCCCAGGTCAAGGGCCCAGGAAATTGAAAAGGCCATAGAGCAGCAGGCAATAGACAAGCAAAGGACGCAAGCTGCTGAATTAGGCCGTAATCTGGAGTCATACCTCGATGAAGGTGATCGCCTTTACAAAGCAAAAGATTATGAGGCTGCAAGAGCAGCCTATGCAAAAGCACTTGACATTAAACCTAATGAAGGTTATGCCAGGCAGCGTATTAATTCAATTGATAAAATCCTGGCCAGTGAACAGGCCGAAAGAGAGAAGACTTTAGCTGAGGAACAGGCAGCCCGTGAGAAGGCGCTGGCGGAGCAGGCAGCCCGTGAGAAAGCACTGGCGGAGCAGGCAGCCCG
>JAFGTR010000089.1 GCA_016934055.1 Bacteroidales bacterium
ATCGGGGCCGGTATACTTGAAAAATTCATTAAGTTATGATACAGATAATTCCGGCTATTGACATCATTGAAGGTAAATGCGTCAGGCTAGAACAAGGTGATTACCGGATGAAAAAAGTGTATAATGCTGATCCTCTTGAAGTAGCCCAGACCTTTCAGGATAATGGTATCACCCGCCTGCACATGGTTGACCTTGACGGTGCGCGATCAAAACATGTGGTCAACTGGGGTGTTCTGGAAAGACTGTCGGCCAGGACCTCCCTTAAAATTGATTTCGGAGGGGGTATTAAAACAGATGCCGATCTGCACATCGTATTTGAAAGCGGGGCATCAATGGCCACCATCGGAAGCATAGCTATTCGTGATAAAGAACTTTTTAACTCATGGATGTTCGCCTATGGTCCGGAAAGAATCATCCTGGGAGCTGATGTAAAAGAGCAGATGATCGCTATCTCAGGCTGGCAGGAGATTACGGATATCGGTATCGTTCCGTTTCTTACTGAATATTCACAGCACGGTGTAAAAGAAGTATTGTGTACTGATGTTTCAAAAGACGGAATGCTGCAAGGGGTATCTCTGAACCTGTATAAAATGATCAGGGAAAAGTTTCCAGCAATCCGTCTTCTGGCAAGTGGCGGAATAACTTCTGTCGCCGATATTGACAAACTTGATGAAATGGGTGTGTATGGCGCTGTAATTGGAAAAGCTTATTATGAAGGCAGAATTTCATTAAAGGATTTAAAAAAATTCACATATCAATAATAACATCTATGTTAACCAAACGCATAATCCCGTGCCTTGATGTTATGAATGGAATGACAGTTAAAGGGATAAATTTCATAAATATAAAGGAAGTTGGTGATCCCGTTGAACTTGGAGCCTTATATGCTGAACAGGGTGCTGATGAATTGGTCTTTCTCGATATTACAGCTTCTCACGAAGGACGAAAAACCTTTGTTCACCTCGTAAAACGCATCGCCCGTCATCTTAACATTCCATTTACCGTCGGCGGAGGTATTGGTCATCTTGATGATATTGAAGCATTATTGAGTGCCGGAGCAGATAAAGTATCCATCAATTCAGCAGCCCTTCGTGATCCAAACCTGATCGACCAGATAGCATTACATTTTGGCAGTCAGTTCGTTGTAGTTGCTATTGATGCACATGAACAAGAAGGAAAGTGGACAGCATACATTAACGGTGGCAGAATATCAACAGACAAAGAATTGTTTTCATGGGCAAAAGAGGCTGAGGACAGAGGGGCCGGGGAAATACTGTTTACATCCATGAACCATGACGGTACAAAAAACGGTTTCGCCTGCGAAGCAACAGCACGCTTATCATATGAGCTGCAGATACCTGTTATTGCCTCCGGAGGGGCTGGCAGCATGGATCATTTTGCAGAAGTCTTTATAAAAGGAAAAGCTGACGCAGGTCTTGCCGCAAGCATCTTTCATTTCAGGGAAATAACGGTACCACAACTTAAAAAATACCTGAAAGGATTTGGGATACCGGTGAGATTGTAGGATTTGGTGATTTGCTGATTTGCTGATTTGCTGATTTGCTGATTTGCTTATCTTTCTTAGATCTTTGATCTTTGATCTTTTATCTTTGATCTTTGATCTTTTTTCTTTGATCTTTGATCTTTGATCTTTGATCTTGATTCTTGGTTCTAAAAATAAAAAAAAATGTCAACTTCAAACATCGATTTCCTGATCAGTCTGCAAAGCCTTATTGAATCACGTAAACATGAAATGCCTGAAAATTCATACACCACAAAGTTGTTTGCGAGAGGTATCAATAAAATTGCCCAGAAAGTGGGAGAAGAAGCAGTTGAGCTTATTATAGAAGCAAAGGACTCTAACCGGGAGTTATTCCTGAATGAAGCTGCTGATCTGATTTACCATCTCCTTGTATTACTGAGCACTAAAGAATGCCGGCTGGAAGATGTTGTAGAAATACTGGAGAAAAGGCACAGGGGTTGAGAGAGGTAATCGGTAATCGGTAATCAGTAATCGGTAACCAGTGGTTTGGGTAATTGAGAATAGTGTGATGAAGGACTGAGGGACTGAGAGACCAGAAGACCAGCAGACTTTGGCTAATCGGTGTGAACTTAGTTACTGCCGGCTGTGGTCTGTGAATTAAAAAGTAAGTGATATTATGACAGCTAAAGAAAAATTACAGCAAATCCAATCGTTTACAGAAAAAGATCTTCTTAAGAATATCCTGCCCTATTGGATTAAATATGTACCTGATAATCAAAACGGGGGCTTTTACGGACGAATTACCAACGACCAGGTTATTGATCACACAGCTGAAAAAGGTGCTATTTTGAATGCCCGGATTTTGTATACTTTCTCTTCAGCCTATCGGATATATCGTAATGAATTATACAAGGCCATGGCTGACAGGGCGTTCAACTATATTATAAAGCATTTCATTGATAACCAATATGGTGGCATTTACTGGTCAGTTGACTACCTGGGTCAGCCTTCCGACACAAAAAAACAATTCTACGCCATTGCCTTCGGCATCTATGCCCTTGCCGAATACTACAGGATCAGCCTCAATGAACGGGCCCTTCAGGAAGCGTTGAATCTATTCGGCATAATTGAGGAGATGGCTTTCGATACGGTTAACAACGGTTATATAGAAGCGCTGTCAAGAGACTGGAAACCTCTGAATGATATGCGCCTCAGTGCCAAAGACATGAATGTAGCAAAGAGCATGAATACACATCTGCATATCATAGAAGCCTATACAAACCTGTACAGAATACACAAAGATAGTTTGTTGCATGGTAAGCTCATCAACCTTTATGATATTTTCAGGAAAACCATTGTTAATCCAGAAACCCATCACCTGATTCTTTTTTTTGACAATGAATGGAAGCCAAAGTCAGATATAGTTTCATATGGTCATGATATTGAGGCCAGCTGGTTATTGCTTGAAGCTGCTGAAGTATCAGGTGATCATGAGCGTGTTAATGATGCAGGCAGGCTGGCTGTGAAGATTGTTGAAGCTGTTTATGAAGGTATTGATCAGGAAGGAGGACTGCAATATGAATATGAAGCCGGGAAAGGATTTATCAGTGATCGTGAATGGTGGCCACAGGCAGAAGCCGTTGTCGGATTTCTGAATGTCTTCCGGCTGACCGGCAATGAAAAATACCTTGACAGTGCTTTAAAGAGCTGTGATATAATTAAAAATCACATAATAGACTATAAAAACGGGGAATGGTTTTTCCGTGTTGATGCAAACGGAAAACCTTTATGGAAAGAAGATAAGGTAGGTTTCTGGAAATGTCCTTATCACAACAGCCGGATGGCTTTTGAGATAAAAGAGAGGATGGAGAAGGAGGACTTCGGGCAGCGGCAGTAGGCTACGACAGGAGGCAGTTAGCAGCGGCAGCGGGCTGCAGCAGTATTATGCCGGCAAAAAAGCTTGTGCCATTTACTATAATCAGTATTCAGTAGTATTGTTATGACGTGTGAAAGTGTTACAAGTTTTTTTCAGCCAGCCTATAGTCTTTTCCTTATCATTTCTGCCAATTCCTGCCATGTAAACATTACAGGATGGTTTTTATGATCTGTTGTCTGGGCTATTTTAATGATTTCAGGCTCTTTAAGTCCATAGTCGCTGAAGACAGGAATTTTTAATTCCTCAACCAGCGACTCGATATAATTGGCTACCAGAAATGCATAATCAACATCGCTTCTTCCATCAGCCTCAGAAAGCAACTTACCAAGTCTTATATACTTCTGAAGCGCTGTTGATCCCGAACCGGCTTTAAGAAGTCTCTCAACAGTATACCTGTTCACAACACCCATAAGTGTTCCGCAAACCACACCATGGGGTATGGTTTTCAGACCACCTATTGAGGATGCAAATCCATGAACCAAACCAAGACCTGCATTGGTAAGCGTAATACCCGAAAGCATTGCAGCATAACTCATTCCGGCACGTGCTTCAGGGTCATTACCATTGAAAACGGCAGTTTTGAGAGCTTTTTTTACATGTATGATCCCCTCAAGTGCAATTGCATCGGTTAAGTTGTTGTTGCGTGCTGAAAAAAAGGATTCCAGCAGCTGGGTAAAAGCATCCATACCACTGATCGCTGTTTGTTTCTGTGAGCAGGAAATAGTGAGTTCAGGATCCACCAGTGCCACATCGGGTATAAAATGAGCATGCCGCAATGAGCGCTTAAAACCATCAGTACCGATTTCAGACAGTACGGCATTGTTTGTGGTTTCACTGCCGGTACCTGCTGTAGTGGGCATCGCTATGAAAGGTAATTTAATTCCCGGATGAATTTTGGTACCCACACCTTCAAGGTATTCCTTAACCGGCTCACCTAAAGGTAACATTGCCGAAACAGCCTTACCTGCATCGATTGTACTGCCACCACCTACGGCAACAATAACCTGTATTGAACTGCCGGAATATTTATTAACCAACCCGTCAACTATTTCAGGTGAAGGTTCATGATCAATGTGATCTGTTTTAAATGTAATGTGATTCCTGTGAAGATCATCCAATAATTCTTCAGCATAACGGGTTTTCATGAAAGAATCTTTCCCTGTAAGGATCAGCAGGTTGTTGCCGAATGTTTTAACCACTGCTGACAACTCTGACCGTTTCCCGTTCCCAAAAATGATCTTCGGCACGGGGAATAAACTGAAATCATTTACCATTGCGATTTCTCAGTTGGGTATATTATGGTATGTTTTATTCCCTGCCTTGGCTGAGCCATCCAACCAGCTACTTTATCACGCCATACAAGGTAATGCGATGTATTTTTATGAGCCGCTGACGCTTCTTCAGATTCATAAGCCTCATATAAAACTAACTTTGCCGGATCGGCTGCATCTTGAAGAATGTCAAATCTCAGATTTCCGGGTTCTCTTACAGATTTTTTCTGGTTTTCAATGGTAGCTTCGATGAAATCGCTTATATGAGCCTCAAGAACAAATACATGTACAAAAGTCACTATCATAATACATGAATTTAAAAGTCCAAAAGTACTTCCTTTCCTCAACAAATGAAATTATTCATGCTAAAACCTATCCTTAACCCGACATTATCTGACAGGTTAGGCTGTTCTTTCTTCAGTGACAAGAGTCAATAGTTTAGAATCAAGAGCCAAGAATCAAGATAAAAGATACAATGTCGTTAAGTTAATGATTTTTTTTGTCCTCTCCCTGCACCCTCTCCGAGAGAGGGACATAATTCGGGCTTAACTGAACGACATTGATTTAAGATAACAGATGAAGGAACAAAGACTGTAAATTATATATGAATGTAAGGTAGACCGTTGACTGAGGTCTGTGGACTCTTAATAATTTTTCTGATTCCAAATATAATGCAGGATGTCAACTGTGGGCTGTCGACTGTGAACAATGAACGGTCAACAATGATGAAATATTTAATTCATTGGCAATATTGCTTATATTTATAATTCAATAAATTGGGTTCATAAAAAATGCAATCATTTAAGTTTTCTGCCAATCCTGTTATTGGCTGGATAGGCACCGGTGTGATGGGTTCTTCAATGTTCTCACACCTGCTGCAAAAAGGATATAAAGGTATTGTTTACACACGCACAAAGGCAAAGGCTGCAGGCGTTCTGGAAAAAGGCGCCGTTTGGGCAGATAGTATTGCCCTGCTGGCTGCAAAAAGCAATGTAATCTTTACTATGGTTGGATATCCGGAAGATGTAAGAGAAATCTACCTGAACAAAAATGGTATTTTAAATAATGCAAAGCCGGGTACCGTGCTTGTTGATATGACCACCACCAGTCCAAGTCTGGCCATCGAAATACATGATAAGGCCTTACAAATTAATATGTTCTCACTGGATGCCCCTGTCTCCGGAGGTGATGTCGGGGCCCGCAATGCTGCACTATCTATTATGGCCGGCGGAGACAAAGAAGTATTTGATATCATGTATCCTTTTTTCAAAGTGATGGGTAAGAAAATTGTTCACCAGGGTAAGGCTGGATCAGGTCAACATACTAAAATGTGCAATCAGATTGTCATTGCCGGCACCATGATTGGTATGTGCGAAAGCCTGCTTTATGGTTACAAAGCCGGCCTCGACCTGCACACCATGCTTGGTTCCATCAGTGGAGGAGCAGCCGCATGCTGGTCGCTTGATAACCTGGCCCCAAGAATACTTAAAAGGGATTTTGAGCCTGGTTTTTTTGTTGATCACTTTGTTAAAGATATGGGAATAGCTCTTGAAGAAGCAAAACGCATGCACTTATCGTTACCCGGACTTTCACTTGCACACCAGCTGTATGAATCTGTACAGAAAATGGGATACGGGCTTAAAGGTACACAGGCTTTGATGATGGCACTTGAGAACCTGGCAGGTTGACAGATTTGGTGATTTGGTGATTATCCCTGAATTGTAAGATAATTACGGATTTTTTTCAGCGAAATCTTTTTTGTCAGGTTCATAAACATTCATACCTTTCACAGTCAAATGATTTCAATCAAAATCATAAACATATATAAATTTGAATATTGTTTTTTAACATTTATACCATGAATACAGTCAATAATACCTTACAAAACCTATTTTCATTCTTGTTATTGGTCACAACAATTTTCATTTCCTCACCGGTTTTTTCCACCCAGGATGATACTGTCAGAGTCAATGATGTGGCTACACCACCTGTAATCGACGGAAAAGGGGATGACGGATGCTGGAACGATGCTACATGGCAATCCATTGATCAGGTTTGGATCAATTATGGTGAAGCAATTGAAGCTAACGATTACAGTGGCCGGTATAAAATCATATGGTCATCAAAGGAAAATCTTTTGTATTTCCTGGTTGAAATTACAGATGATGTGGCCATTGGCGGATTTATAGATGGTCAGACAGCCGATGTTTACAATTATGATATTGTCGAGGTCTTTATCGATGAAAACAGATCAGGTGGGCCTCATATCTTCGATAATGCCGGCACAGGTGAAAATGCTGAAAATGCTTTCTCATATCATATATATGCTGATTTTCCGCCGGAAGGAGAAGTTACCTCAACCTGGTGGGTTGGTGATATACCGATGCCTTATACCAATCATATTGCTGATTTCGCATTACGAAAAACCGGAAACCTTTATACACGTGAGTTTTCGCTTAAAGTTTATGATGACACATATGACAACAGTAATCCTGAAGCTTCAAGGATTATATTAACCAAAGATAAGATTATGGGATTATCGCTTGCATATTGTGACAATGATGAAGATGACGGATTAAGAGATAATTTTTTTGGTTCGGTATGGGTTACAGCAGAGAATTACAACAATCACTGGATGAATGCTGATGATTATGGTGTGGTAAAATTGTATTCTGATCCGTTTACCGGTATATTTACTGGCAATCAGCGTTTCCCTTCTATGGAAGTCTATCCCAATCCCGCCTCAGAATACCTTTATGTAAGGACCAATAAAGAGGCAGACAGGTTTGTTATTTTGGATATCAACGGGAAAGTGATTTCAGCATATACCATTGGGGAAGAAATGGTGCTTTGCATTCCATTGGCATTTTTGGATAACGGATTATATTACGCAAAGCTTATAGATAATAGTAATTTGATTTCCGTTGGGAAGTTTGTTAAACATTAATTGTCATGCATCCTTATTAAGGATTTCCTACCAATATATTGTCCCTGACGGGACATTTTTCCTGCATATCGTTTTCTACCAATGTTTTGCCCCTGAAAAGACATATCTATAATTGTATGTTCTTATGCCATCTTATCATTCGATAGGAACGAAACATCGGCATAAGTTGGTAGAGTTTTCCGCAAATCGAACCGTAGGGACGAAATATTGGTAGCAATCACAGGGACGAAACCTTATTGAATCTCCCTATTTACCTGCCTCAAAAATCTGTCATCTAAAACAGATGCATTATTTAATGCTAATCCTGTTCTCCAGCATCCGGTTGTGATATTGTTGCATAAACGCTTTCAGTTTTATTTCCATGGTATCCTGAATGGCACCTGTCTGGTTCAACACATTATTCTGCAATGTCCTGTCAGTTTTAAAGCGATACAAACCAAGGCTTTCTTTTTCACCGGCGATAAGGACATAATCCCTGTAAAACAACTGATAAGTGCCGTTTATATAATTCACCACACAATTATCCCCGGCACTGTTTATCACATCTCTGCCAAAGGCAAAGAAGGGCTTATTATATTGCAGGTATCTTAACACAACCGGCATAATATCAATTTGTTGTATCAACCGGTTGTCTTTTCCTTTCAGGCTGCCATCAGGCGTATAAAATACCACAGGCACCTCAAAAGAACCTGTTGATGAACGGTAGATATCATGTTGCGGCTGAGACTGACAATGATCAGCCGTAATTATAAACAAGGTGTTTTCAAACCACGGTTCTTTTGATGCGGTTTCAAAAAAACGCTTCAATGCCATATCGGTATATCCGATACACCGGTTAATGGGATGAGGTCCTTCAGGAAATTTACCCGTATACCGCTCGGGCAGATGGAAAGGGTGATGAGATGAAGCACTGAAAAAAGATGACAAAAATGGTTGTGGAATCTCATTCAGTTTCGCAGCAAAATACTGAAAAAACTCCTCATCCCAGATGGCCCAGTATCCGTCGAAATCTTGTTTATTATCATATTCATTCATGCCGCAATAATGATCTATGCCAATCATATTGGCAAAAGCCAGGTAGCCCATTGAACCGTTGGGCGCACCATGAAAAAAAGAGGTATGATAACCTTCCTTTCGAAGCAAATAAGGCATACTTTGCATCTGGTTGCTGAAACATTCAGTGAGAATGAAAGGTTCAACAATGGAAGGAATACTTACGAAAATGGTTGGCATAATGTCAATAGATTTTCGTCCGTTGGCATAACTGTATTTGAATGTAAGGCTCTCGCTGCAAAGGCTGTCAAAAAAAGGTGTGTAACTCCTGTAATTATTGTCCACATCAGTGTTGAAAAAGCCGGAGAATTCCTTACCAAAGCTTTCAAGAATTAAGATCACTACATTTTTTTTATCCATGGCTTCAACCGATAAGGGTTCATGAATAACAGGGTACAGACTGTCAGCCTGGGCAGATGTGAAAAAACTGTATTTCGTGAAAGTTTTTATTTCAAGCGTTTTCAATACACAAAATGGTGTGTTCAATACAATGTTTACCTCATTTGGTTCTTTAACATATTGTCCTGCATTGCTCAGGGTAATGGGCCGTGTACTGTGCTTATATCCTCCCCTTACGCCCCCGATAAACAATGTATAAGTAACAGCGAGTAATACAAGGGCATAGAGATAATAATAAAATCCTTGCTGCAATGGCTTATGTTTTGGCCGTGTTTTCCTTTCAAAAAGAACAAGTGTCCATACCAGAAAAATAAAAATGATAACACCGTACCAGTAATCTATCAGGAATTTCACAAAAAGGGTATCCAGGTTTGATTCATTTGCAAACTGTCGAAATACTGATGAAGTAGTCCGCGTGAGTGTAAATGGATAATAAAAAGTATCAGCCATATTGGTTAAAAGTGCTATTGAATTTGCCAATACAAATAAAACCGATAAAACAGCCTGATACCATTTTTTATACCTGATTTTCAAGGGCAGAGTAGCCAGAACCACGAGGAATATGTTCATATACAGAATAGCCACCGTATCGAAAACCAGACCTCCCCATATCCAGTTCAATATACGGCCTGAACCGTTGTATGAAAAATACTCAGCATTGAACAGTACAAAAAACAGACGACAGAGGCCAAAGAGCACATACATCCCCAATATTCTGATCACCAAAGATATAAATACGGGTTCCGGAATTAATTTTCGCCAGTCAATAGCAATTTTTGGCATTTTAAAAAATGTATTTAACAATTCTTAAGTACAATAATAAGAAATAACGCAAAGACAGTTATAAATTACTTATTCATAACTTCAATCACAGGCAGGTTATGGTGGTTGATAAGCCTGTTCCGAACCTGCAAAATAATGCCTTACAATGCCTTTTGATAAATACGGTACCGTTTATAAACCTGTCCGCCCAGCTTTTCAAATTCTCTTCTCATCTTCATATTGGTTTCCAGTACCAGGTGACCGTCGATAAAGGTCATCCCTTCTTTTTTTGCCGTATCAAGAATTTTCATGCCCATCAGGGCATCCAATCCGTTATTACGGTATTCTTCCTTTATTGCACCCAGGTATAAAGTTAACATCTTTGTGGTTCTGCCTTCCCTGAGTATTTTCAGGAAGCCAAACGGAAACAAACGGCCTCTGGCCTTTCTGATACCGTTTGCCAATTCCGGCATGCTTATAATAAAAGCAGCGATCTGATCCTTCTTATCAAAAACGATCTTGATAAACCTGGGATTCAGAATAAACATATACTTATTGGCCAGATATTCCATTTCATCAGGCTCAAGTTCTGCAAAACCATAAATCTCTGCATAGGCTTCATTCACAAGTTGAAACACAGGCCTGATATACTTTCGTAATTCCCTTTTCGTTGTAAATTCCTTCATTGTGAATCCACCATTATGATTCACCCGCTGATATGCCGCATGATATATCTCAGGTATACCGTCAGGTATATCAAGCCTGTATGTCACCAGATCAATTTCCTTGTTATAACCGCACTGTTCAATTAATACAGGCATGTAAGGCAGACTGCAATTGGTTGCTACCACCATAGGCTGATCAAAACCCTCAATCATAAAGCCCTGAGGATCCTTTTCAGAGAATCCGAGCGGACCGATTATTTTAGTCATCCCTTTTTTTCCGGCCCAATCTTCAACGGCAGTTGTCAAAGCTAAAGCTGTTTCCGGATCTTCATTGCATTCAAGGTTAAAAAACCGACCGTAGTTTTCATTGTGGGTTTTATTGTATTTATGGTTTATGATACCCATGATTCTGCCAACAGGTTTGTTATTGTGTAAGGCCAGTAACATAATGGTATCACAATGGCGAAAAGCTGAATTTTTTGCAGGATTATAAAAATCCCATTCATCCATATAAATTGGAGGAATCCAGTTTTTATGATGTTGATGAATTTTTTCAGGCAGGTGGATGAAGGCTTTCAAATCACGTTTTGATCGCACTTCTACGATTTGCAGGGTCATACATTGAGAGAATAAAACTGTTTATTAAAAACCTTTCTTAAAAAATTGCAGGATTGAGCCGGAAATTTTGTACATCATAATCACACCAAAAGCCATGGCAAACACCATAGTAAAAACAGAATCAAAAAGTGATCTGTAAGGATCAAATCCACGGGTCAGCAAGGTATACAATGGTCCTGCAAAAATTAACAAACCAATAAAAACAAATAAGATGTGGGTAAGAAGATAAAGAGTACGACCAATCCTGCCGGCAGGATAATCATGCGGATCATTTTTATCTTCATGACTATGATGAGCATACGCAGACCTCTGGTATGAATGATAATGACGGGAAGGTTGAAAATAAGGATCGTGAGGATGATAAAACCCTGAACTTCTATAATGTTTATAACAATTCAGTTGTTTAACCTTCAACAGGATATCAAGAGCTTCCTTTATTCTGATAAACTGAAAATGAGCCCCCGGGGTATGGTTCGTATCGGGATGATACAGTTTTGCTTTCGCCCGGAATGCCCTCCTGATCTCTTCAGTTGTGGCTCCGGAATTCAGACCAAGCAAATCATAATACTCCTGTATCATGGCAAGCGTTATTACATCCTTTTCTTTTTATTTTATGAAAATGCAACATGATAAAGGTAATAAAAAGTGAATAACAGCAATCTTCTGCTATGATAAAATTATCATACCATGACTATAAAAAATTCCGATCCTGTATAAACCAGGTCGGAATTAATAAAATATTAGAATGGATACAGTTCAGGTCTGTGTATGTATACGAATTAAGAACCAGCAGTGGCAAAAAAAATAAAACAATCATAAAAACACAAAGGATCAAAAAGAGTTGTCAATTAACAGATTACTCTTTATGATACCTTTGTGATAATAAAACCACCTCTGAATTTATACTGTTAATTTATCTGAATATCCATAGGACCTTTAGGTATGGCACTTTCCTTTTTGGGAAGTATAATGGAAAGAATGCCGTTCTCGAGCCGCGAACTGATTTTTTCTGTATTGATGCTTTCTGACAACATAAACGAACGTTTTCCGCCTGTGATATCAAACTCACTTAAAGTTACCCTGCCTTCAGTGTTTTCCTGCTGATCAACACCGATGGATAAAACCTGTTTGTCGAGACTGATTTTTATATTCGATTTGCGAATACCCGGCAACGCCATTTCAATCCTGAAAGCATCAGGAGCTTCATAAACATTGGCTTCAGGTATTTTACGAACAGTATTTTCCATGTCCGGACCATAAAACAAATCCCTGAAGGATGCATTATCCATATAGTGCTCTTCGTTTCCATTATATGAGAAACGATCTGGTCTAAAATACTTTATAATGGTCATGATATAAAATTTTAAATTAATACTCGTTTTTTACATCAAGTAATCAACAACAATGCCAACGAATAAAAAAGGATTTTTTTTCATTTTCAATCAAGAAAATATGTCAAATTGTCGCTTTTTTAAGCTTTTTAAGCCATAATGACATACATTTACTTGAAATCACATTTGAATTATCCTTATTTTTGCACCCCAAAGCCCAGTCAAGGTTTTGTATTTGTTTATTTCATAAGCTATTGCCATGAGAATTGATATTCTGACCCTTCTTCCTGAATTGCTTGAGAGCCCGCTGAATTATTCCATTCTTAAAAGAGCACAAGAAAAAGGATTGCTTGAGATAGTCCTGCATAACATAAGGGATTACGCCGTGAATAAACACAGGCAGGTAGATGATTATGCTTTCGGAGGGGGAGCCGGCATGGTTATGATGGTTGAACCCATTGACCATTGCATTACTAAGCTCAAAGGTGAAAGACCATACGACGAAATTCTCTACCTTACTCCTGATGGCGAGAAATTTACACAGCGCATGGCCAATTACCTTGCTACACGGTCGAATATTATGATGCTTTGCGGACATTATAAAGGTGTTGATCAGCGAATCAGGGATCACTTCATAACACGGGAGGTGTCAATAGGCGATTATGTGTTATCAGGCGGAGAAATTGCAGCCTCAGTTGTTGTGGATTGCACGGGAAGACTTATACCGGGTGTATTATCTGATGAAACTTCTGCCCTTACAGATTCTTTTCAGGATAATCTGCTTGCCCCGCCGGTTTATACAAGGCCTGCTGACTATAAGGGCTGGAAAGTGCCTGATATACTTCTGTCGGGTCATCAAATGCAGATTGATGAATGGCGTCATCAGCAATCTCTTGAAAGAACACGAAGGTTAAGACCTGATTTGCTTCAGGAGGAAAAGTGAAGGTTAGAAGTTAGTGGTTAGTCTTTATTTTTTGTTCTTTATTCTTCGATCCTTTAACGGTGACAAATATCGCGGTATGCGCAATAACGGCAATAATCCTCATCATCGGTCTGTATAAAAGGCACAGAAGGATCAATAAGATTCTCAAGTGTTGATTTTAACAACTCTTCAAACAGATTAAAATATTTTGTAAAAGACAGTTCTTCACTTCGATCAGAACGGTCTTTAAGCATCCAGCTGAAGTCGTGACTGTGGCTTTCACGCACATAAACCAGGCAAGGGACAACAGGGTTTTCATGAAATTTGCACTGGTACAAATAAGAATAAAGAAATACCTGAAGGGCAGCTTCATTTCTTTTTGAGGGCCGTGAGGTAAAAAGTGATTCGATGCCGTCAAAAAACAGTTTTCCTGTACCGGTCTTATAATCAATGATGCGGGTTTTACCATTGTATCGATCAATACGGTCAATGATGCCGCCGATCTGTATATTGCATATCCGCCCCTGAGAGTTACAATGAATAATTGATCTGTATTCTTTTTCAAGTGAGACAATATAAAAAGGACAGTTCTTCAAATCTGAGTTTAAAATCTGCACTATATATTTTTTAATAATCTCCTTAATAATCATGTGCATACCGGTTAATTCCCTGGTTTGGTCCGAAGCATTTTTATATATGATCTTTTGAAAAGCTTTTATGATGATATCTTCAATCCTGTCGGTTTGTTTGATCATCCCGGTCAGGTCTTCCTTCTTCACGTCTTTCCCAACAAACGGATTGTACAGTTCATTCATAGAGACATGCAATATGTTTCCAAAAATAAGCGGATCAACATCTTCCGCCACTTCTTCAGCTTCTTTCAGGGATAAAATACGATGAAAGTAAAATTTTAACGGACAACTGATATACTCATTAACTGCACCTGGCGATAACCAGGCCCCTGAATTTCCTTCAAAATACCTGTCAATTTTTGAATATATTTTAGCTGTTTTATTTATGGCAATCTCTTTTACAGGATTATCCGGAAATACAGTTTCCAGCCTGATCTCTTTAACCCCGAAAACAGGTTCACAGGCAAGCTGATGTATATACCGGCTTCTTTCACCTGTTACCATGCCGTCAGCATGCTCATTATAAATCAGGAAAACATTCTTCGCGCGTTGTATCAGACGATAAAAATAATAAGCATATACAGCATCATAATGTTCCGGGACAGGCATACCAAATCCAAAACGCAGGTTAGCCGGAATGAATGAAGAAAACTGAAAGGAACGGGGCATAATACCTTCATTCATTGATAACAGAATAACATTTTCAAAATCAAGCAAACGGGTTTCCAGTAAACCCAATACCTGGAGGCCTGCCAATGGTTCACCGGAAAAAGGCACTGTGATGCCTCTGAGGATTTTCCTGACGAACCTGAAAAGCAATTGTGATGAAAAAGCAAGTTCTGATACAAGCAGTATTTCCGACAAGCGTTTAATACTCTGATACGCCTGAAAAGTACATTCCAGTTGCAGCCGGTTGATTTCCAAATCATCGGCATTTAATATGTTCCTTATAGTAAACTCAAGAATATTTAAAAGATAAGAAATTGTATCAGCAGCACTCCGCAAAGGCTGAAATAAGAACTGCAATTCATCATTCGCCTGAAGATCTTTTAACGCCGGAAATACTGAATTGTTATTGCGTATTGATGAGATCAGTTTATCTGTGGTTTCCTTATAACAGCTATAGATAAAAGGGTGTTTCAGTAAAGCGATAACATCTTTATAATAAAAAGTCTTCAGATCACCGTTCTGATCACGGGCATTCTTATGAAGGTGATAAACCAGTTCCAAAAAAGAAAATGCAGCGGATTCCTTAAGTGGATAGCCCATGGTAACGTTGATATCATTTACATAAGGCGGAAGGGAATGCAATACCGGCAACATTAATTTTTCATCAGGCAAAACAAGGGCCGTGTGCCGCAGATCAGACTGTTCCGACAGCCCTATCATTTTAAAGACAGCCGGAATAACTTTAGCCTGTGCAGTTGCTGATGAAACCGGAAGAACAGTAATATTTTTAGGGATAGCCTTCAGAGCCGAATTGTTCATGGCAGCATCGCGACCAGGGTAGCGTTTGGTATTATCACGCATAAAAAAGCCGGCCTCGTGCCATTCATGAGCTGTATAATAATCATCAAAATCCCAGTAAAAAATTGCCTTACCGGTTTTCTTCAAGTGATCGAAAAGAATTTTTTCACAGGCATTCAGAGCGTTGAACCCAACCATAATATACCGGTCAAAAGAATATGTGAGGTTATCATGGTCCCTGATCATTGATGCCACTTCACGGTATATCATACCTTCATAAGCAATACTTTCACTTTTAAGCTGTTGCCGGAATGCATTATACACATCATACAGCTTTCCCCAGAAATTCATGAATTCTTTCTGGTCGCGTGATACACGCCCGCCATCAAAAGTCCCCCAAAATTGTTTGATTGCATTCAACTGGTTTTCAGACAGATAATCAAAGCCGCTTTCAATTGATTTTTGGTCAGCGAGGTTGCTGAAAAGATCGTGTGCATTGACCAGGCTTTTGTCAACTTCCTCAAAATCTGTTAACAACATCTCACTGTAATGATAGAAATCATCAAAATCTTCAGCCGTTCCGGTAATTCTCTTATAAACCGAGAAAAATTCAAAGATCAGCTGTATCTTATCGGCCAGGATAAGGCCTGATAGTTCCTGCACAAGTTCGGAAATAGTACGATAAGCGGGTGCCCAGATCGTTTGGCCGCCACATGCTTCACCCAGATATTGGCTGAAGAATAAACGTGCTCTTTTATTAGGAAAAACAACACACAATGACGACAGATTGTTGCCGAACTGACCAATAAGGTCATCAGCTACATTTCTTAAAAAAGGCTTAAAGGCAGTTGTTGTTTCCAAAGAGCAATTTTACATATTAATTAAGGGATAATGCAAAAATAAAATTACAATAAAATTATTCATAACATCTTAACTTTTGACTTTGCTTCTTCGTATATAATATAAACTGAACAAAAGTGAATTGGCACAATATTTGGTTTTGATAGTAATAAGAAATCGTAAAAGAAACAACGTCATGAAAAATCTAATTATACTATCAGCCATTATAATGCTTCTGGCAGGCAGCTGCGAAATGAAGCCCAGAGCCGGTTTTCATATTGACAGTCCGGTTGTTGACGTATATGAAAACATATACTTCACCAACACTTCCTCACATGCCGATTCTTACAGATGGGATTTCGGTGACGGCACCCTTTCTTCAACCCCTAACCCCACACATTATTATGAATTGCCGGGCCGCTACCTTGTAACACTGGAAGCTTACAAAGGATCACAGGAATTTGACCAGACCAGCATGTATATTGACGTAACGTCTACTTCACTGGAAATTGAAGTGCTTGAGTTTTACAAAAATTATCCTATACCTGAAGCCAGTATTGTTTTATATACCACGCAGTATGACTGGGACTATCAGTCAAACCAGGTATATGATCAGGAATGGCTGACTGATGCCAATGGTATTGTATTGATCCACGGATTGAGGCCGATCATTTATTATGTTGATATATGGCATCCGTCTCATAACAATTACTGGCTTGCCGAAGATGATATGGGATGGGTAAAAACTGACCCGCTGGAAAAAGATGTTATTAATGCCTATACTTTTTATGTTGATTACGTTCAAAGTATCAGTCGTAAAGACGGAAGGAAGGTAGAACAATACAAAGTTATTAAAATTGAAAGAAAAGCCCCGGGAAACAATGCCCGGTAAAGATATTGCTCCAAAAGGAGCGTTATTTTAATAGCAACTATGCAGTAGACCGGTGAAAACCGGTCTTTTTTTATACATGAAAATATTTCTAACTTTTTATATATTCAATCAATAATTTTTATATTTGCACTCCGTTAAAAACCCGTTATGTGGTTTCATAAAAGAGTTACGTATATGCCTGGATGGCGGAATTGGTAGACGCGCTAGTTTCAGGGACTAGTGTTCGCAAGGACGTGCAGGTTCGAGTCCTGTTCCAGG
>JAFGTR010000090.1 GCA_016934055.1 Bacteroidales bacterium
CTTATGTTGGCTATTGCATAGACAGCACCGAATTCAAGCAACGTTATGATAGACGAAGAGTAAAAAGGGGTTTCACTGATGTTGAAACCTCCATATCCGTATAACAGCGCGGGATTCTTACCGTCACGTTCCAGTCCCTTTTTATACAAAATGAACATCGGAACACGGGTACTGTCTTTGCTTGTATAGAAAACCTGCTTCACCTCAAAGGCTTCCGGATCAATTTTTGCATCGGGTTGAAAAAACATGTCCTGTGTTCCGCTTTCAACATCATAGGAATAGATAGTCGTCGGGTATGTAAAGGAGGCAAATGCATAAAACATCCTGTTCTCGTTTTTGCGCCCGTCAATAATACCGGCAGAACCGATAACAGGGAAATCGATTTCCTTTTCAGGCTCACCATCAAATCCATACTGGTACAAATGGGATCCCACATTTTCAAGATAGAGGGCGAATAATTTACCCCCGATGGAATGAACCTGTTCCAGCAGGTGGTCTTTCTCAGGGATAACCTCTTTCCAGTTTTCTTTTTCAGGTTTCCGGGGATCAAGAGCCACCAGGCGATAATTAGGAGCATCGATATCTGTATGTACATAAAACAATCCATCCTGAGCCTCAACAACAGAGCTTTTATGTTCGAAACCGGTGAACAGGGGTATGAAACCACCCTTTTTCAGGCCGGCCGGTTTGTAATAACACTCAAAACCGTCTGTGCCTTCAGACACATAAAGAAAAAGATATTTGTCATCTTCACTCGCATATACGTTATGATAGCGCAACGGATGGTCCATATCTTCAAATATCAGCAAATCCTTATCCTGTGATTCTCCCAGGGTGTGATAATAAACCCGCTGATAACGGTTAACGGCCTGTAGTTCCCTGCCCTTTTCAGGTTCGGGAAAACGGCTGTAAAAGAATCCGTTTCCATACCAGGATGCGCCTGTAAACTTAACATGTTTCAGATGATCAGGAAGGTCTCTGCCTGTGGCTATCTCTTTCACAAAGATCTCCTGCCAGTCAGAACCGGCCACCGATTGAGTATAAGCAATGTACTTCTTATCTTTGGAAACACCTATAAGTCTTACAGCCACCGTTCCGTCCGGGGAGAGAGTGTTGGGATCTATGAATATTTCATCATTGCCATCGCCGCCTTTCCTTTTATAAATAACCGCCTGATTTTGCAGACCATCATTTTTTGTAAACAGGATATACTCACCGGCCTGGGTAACATCAGTGATCCTGGGATAGTTGTAGGTTTCCTCAAGGCGCGATTTGATCTTTTCACGAAACGGGATCATGGACAGGAAACTGTCGGTAAGCTGGTTCTGTTCTTTAACCCAGGCAGCTACCTCCGCTGCCGTATCATTTTCGAGCCATCGGTATGGATCCTGTACAGAAGTACCGAAATAATTATCCACTGTGTCAACTTTGGCTGTCACCGGATAGGTCAGCTCAGGTATGGAATAGATCTGCTTTTCTGATGTTTTGTTTTTGCAGGAAATCAGAACAAAACTTAAAGCGATGACTGATAAAAGAATAAGTTTATGCATATGATTATCATTAAGATTTGAAATATATCAATAAAAAAATTAAACTGCAATGAATTGCCTCATTGTTCCTTTAAACAACTCATCGGCTCTTTTGTTTTTTACTGTTGTCTGATAAGGGTTTCAATAAAGAAACCTAATTTGTCAATTAGCCAGCTATTGTTTTTAATGATTTGTTTAAGAGCGTAATCCCTGACTCTTCACAACAAAAATGTTTACAACAAGTTAAGTTTAAGCAGATTTTTTATACATTTAATAATTCAAGTATCAATTAAAACAAACCAAATGAACCGAATTCAATTTTTATTATTGTTCTTAATCCCGATTCTTATATCGGGTTGTTCAAAAATCATTTCCGAGGATAACGGAAACAAATACACTTTCGAACCCCTGCCCTTTAAATATACAGAAAACGGGAAATGGGGTTTCATTGATTTAAACGGGAACGTCATTATCGAACCCGCCTATAAAAACAAGCCTTATTCATTCAAAAACGGACTGGCCATTATCAGTAATGATACGGCTGAGTTTTATATCAATATCAAAGGAGATACTGTAGGAACATATTATTTTGATGCCGGCCTTTTCAACGACAACAGGGCATTGGTAAAAGATAAAAACAGGGAATGGTTTTTTATTGACATTAGCGGGGCTGTTGTTTTCAAACTTGATACAATAGCCAACGGACAAATACGGCAGTGCAAAACCTTTAAAGAAGGACTGGCAATATTTGTAAACACAGAAAATAAGATCGGATTTCTGGATACAACCGGCCATATTGTTATTGAACCAAAATATACAGATGCGCAGGATTTTTCTGAAGAACTGGCTTATGTTGAAACAGAGAATGACACAAACAATAAGGTTGAAAAACAACTCATTAATACAAAAGGAGAAGTCATAAAAAAATTTAATGCATCTCTTGAATGGATAAATCCTTTTAATGAAGGTCTGGCTGCTTTTAAAGACTCCTCAGGTTGCGGATATATTAACCGAAAGGGAGATATTGTAATAAGACAACAAAAAGACTGGGATGACCTGACCAGTTTCATTAATGGTTATGCATCCTATAAGTGCGGTGGTGACTGGGGTGTGATCGACAGCACCGGTAAAAGGATACTGCATGCGATCTATGAAACGCCCCCGCTCTTTTACAACGGCCTGGCAATAATAAAGGAAAACAACAAATACGGTACAATTAATCTGAAAGGGAATAAAGTCATTCAGACCCAGTACCATCATATAGCCTATCCCTTTGTCGGCGATCGTCTGTATGCAAAAGACGGCATGTATTATATCATGATCGATAAAACCGGTAAACAGATTGACACAAGGGAGATATACAGAATCGATCTGGTCTCGGCCCTGCAATCCAGTTTCACAACCGGTTATATAGTCATTGGCGAAAAACTGGGAATAAGTTTGAGTGATGTCAACAGTGCATCATCAAACTTTGAGAATTTACGTTCACTTCTTAACAAAGAATTAACCAGGCTTTACAATGACTAATATACTAAACAATAAAACCTTGAATACTATGAAAATACAACATTATACACTGCTGGTCTTCCTGGCATTTCTGTTTACACAGTGCAAAAAGGGACCTGAATATGAATCTCTTATACCCTATCAGGAAGATGAAGATTCCTATTGGGGATATATTGACTTTCAGGGCAATAAGAAAATCGATAAAAGGTTTAAAAACCAGCCGGGTATGTTTTACAACGGCTATGCTCTAATTGAAACCACAGACGGCAGTGTTGATTACATCGATAAAAAAGGCAATGAATTTGAAAGGAATTATCTTGACGCCAGTAATTTTCATGAAGGAATTGCCATTGCAGTAAAGGAAAGCGAATATCCAACCTTGCTGAATTCAAAACTTAAAGAGGTAAAGGTCATGGAAAAGGTTGATGAAATTTACGTTCCATCCGAAGGCCTAATGTGCTTCAAAAACACTGAATGCAAATGGGGCTATATGAATAAAAACGGTGAAATAACCGTGCAACCGGTATGGGATTATGCTTATAGTTTCAGTGAAGGTTTGGCTCTTGTAGGAAGGATAGAATTTGACACACTGGGAAAAGACAGGAAAGAAAAGATCAGCTATGGATTTATCGACACACAGGGTAATGAAGTCATTAAACCATCCTCAAAATTCAAACAAATACGGGCATTCTCTGAAAACCTGGCAGCTTACTCCGATGGTGACGACTGGGGCTGGGGATTTATTGACAAAACCGGTGAAAAAGTTATCAGAGCCAAACAGGAGTGGAAAGATGTAACGGATTTTCGGGAAGGTATTGCTTCAGTGAAAATTGATGGTCTTTGGGGGGCCATCAATAAAAAGGGGAAACTCATAATCAATCCGAAATTTGAAAACGCACTTTTTTTTGAAAGAGGTTTATCTTATGTTGAAAAAGAAGATAAGATCGGGTTTGTCAACAAAAAAGGAGACTGGGTTATTGAACCCTCATTTCATGATATTGAGACAGGTTTCTCAAAATGCAGGGCTGTTGTCGAAAAAGACAATTATTATGTACTCATTAGCCGGCGCGGTAATCACAGAAAGAACAGGGAGTTTTTCAATATCAGCATAAACGGTTTAAGCAATAACCATATCAGAAGTGACTTCTTTGACATTGAACCTGTAATTGACACCATGTTTGTGCAACTCAGTGCCGGCAGTGTCAACGGAATATCTTCAAAAACCGATTTGGAAAAAATAATGAAGAAATACAAAATCAGCAATGCGGATCTGCCTGATAATTCATGGAAAAATTCGATTGATGTACGGAAAGTCAATATGGATGATGAAATAGACATTACTGTTACATGTTATTTCAATGAGAATGTTTCGGAAGCAATTACCAGTCGTGTAAGTTATGGTTGGTATACCTATAGCAGAGTAACAGGGTACAGCCCCAATTCTGATGCACAGGTTACGTCGGTCACATTTAGTATCGACCTTAACGGCAGAAAGGAAGGAAAAGGCGATATACTTGCAAAAGGCATCAGGTCGGTTTTTGAACTTAACGGATACAAAACCGGCAAAGAGGAAGAAACAGTTAATCGTTATATCCTCACCACAGCCGATGGAAAATCAGAAGCTTCAATAAATTATGACGATGATAATGTATCAGTTTCCGTGAAATTATAAAAAACCGGGCCTTACTCTTGTATCAATCCCTGAGAAAGGCCCTTTTTTTTAATTTCTGCATAAAAGACCAGTGAAATGTAATATCCAACTGCGTTATCTTGATTGCATTTGCAGTTATCAGAACAAAGAAGATAAGTTAAAACCCGAATATAGCCCTGAGAATTCTTGAACCCCAATTTTTGACGGTTACAGCAAAAAGTTATATTTTTTATTTGGCAAATGAACCCAACCCGTTTGTATTTGTTAGGATTATACTATGATCAGTTGCATGAGAGACTTTTTATATCTTTTAAAATTGTATATTTATACTACAAAACACAGCCTGATGAAAACAAAACAGGATAAAAATGTCAGCCGCCGGCGTTTTATCATAACATCGGCAACAGCTGCTGTGGGGATGACACTCCTCCCTTCAATGTCAGCTTTTAAAACCCGTCAAAGCCTGATGACCCGCAGTTTTGGGCGTCTCAACCACGAGGTAACCACCTTTGGCATGGGGGGACAGGCTTCCATACAATGGACGCCGGATGATGTTGATCCGGTGGCCATAATTCTGAAAGCCTTTGATAAAAAAATCAATTATTTTGACACCTCTAATCTGTATGGACCAAGCCAGATGAATTACGGCAGGGCTTTCCGGAAGATAGGACTTATACCCGGCCTTACCGGGTATAATGAAGGCCTGAGGAAATCCATCTTTCTGACCTCAAAAACGCATATCCGCATTGCCAAAGGCGATCTTAAGGTGGAAGGGGTGGGCAACTGGACCAACGGCGAGTCGGGTTCGCATACCATCGATGATGTCAAACGCAGTCTGTCACAGATCTTTGGGAACGGAAAGGGCTTTTATCCCGAAGGCGCTTATCTCGATATGGTGTTGCTGCACAGCATCAACAACAAGGCCGAGGTGGATGCCGCCTATGAAGGACTTTACGATACTGACAGTAAAGCGGAAAGGATTGGCGCCCTGGCGGCATTGCGCGACTACCGCGACGGCACCAACCTCACAGGTCTGAATCCGAAAGAAGAAAAGCTCATCCGCCACATTGGCTTCTCGGGCCATTATGATGCCGGGGTGATGATGGACCTGATACAGCGCGACCGGGATAACCTGGTTGAAGGCATGCTGGTTGCCATCAATGCCAACGACAAGTTGAATTTTAACATGCAGAACAACGTTATTCCCGTGGCTGCCGCAAAGAACATGGGCATTATCGGCATGAAGGTCTTTGCCGACGGGGCTATGTACACCAAAGGAGCACACTGGTCGAATCAACCTTCTCACGTGGTCAGACAGGTCGGCAGCAGCGATCTTCCTTTCAGACCGCTGATAGAGTATTCTCTTACTACTCCTGGCATAAACACCCTCATCATCGGCATCGGACAGATATCAGATAATCCACAGGAATGCCAGCTGACACAGAACATCGAGGCGGCACAAATAAAACCCGACGGGCTGAGCGAGGCTGACAGGGAATCTGTCGAACAGGCAACAGCCAGAGTAAAAGAGGGAAAGACCAATTATTTCCAGATAGAAAAAGGCGGACTGACGGCTGCCCGTAATGTAAAGACCGGAAAGGCCGGAAGCCAGCATATCAGAATTACCTGGGATACAGCTTTTGCAGGCAGCAGCCCGATTGAAACCTATGAAATCTGGAGGAATGACACCAAAGCCGGGGAGGTAAAGCACATACCCCAGACAACACAACAACCATTTGCCTTTGAAGCACCTGTTGCAGATACCGGGAAGAATGAATACAAGGTGGTGACAGTGGACAGGAAGGGGAACAGGGCAGAGACGGAAAAGATTAAGGTCATATAAATGTGCAGGCACAAGCGTCCGCTTGTGGCTTAAATACTATCTTGTAATCTTTTTATCAACGATCCTTTATTTTATACCTGTCCTTATCAGCAAAAAAATCCATTATCCTGCTTCTCTTTTTAAAAACAGCCGAATGCACTACCTGGTGAGGTATTGCATAACAATCCCCGTCTTTGTATGTGTTGGTAACACCTCCTACGGTCAGCTCTATCTCCCCTTCAATGACCATGCCCCACTGTGCACCATGAGCATGTTCGCTGACCTTTCCGATGGGTTCGATGTCAAAAAATACGATCTGATGATCCTCGCCCTGCAAAATCCATCCTTTTAACCCGGGGAAAGGGATATCAGCTTCAGGTAAGTTCTTTATCATCTCAGTATAAAGAAATTTTACATTTTTGTTTGGTGTCATATTTTGTTTTTTTTGATACTATTCAGAAATCTTGTTCACAGCCTTCCTGCCGAAAGGCAGGTTCATTCTTCACTTACCATTAACCTGCAAATTATACTCCTGCCTTAGGAACCTCAATAAATCCCTGCCCTGTTTATGTGTTTCTTTACCAGCTCAATCAACTGATTTTTACTGAATGGTTTGGTAAGATAATCGCTGCATCCCTTTTCCCTTGCTGTGTGAATGTCACCGGGATAACCATACGCTGTTTGTGCAATGATGGGCAGTTGGGGTCTAATTTTCTTTATTTCAACAGTTGATGCATATCCGTCCTTCACCGGCATACGGATATCCATAAGGATTAAATCAATATCAGGATAATCATAGCACATGTGAAGGGCTTCCAATCCGTTGAATGCCCTGAGTATTTTATACCCAACCGATGTCAGGACAGCCTGTATAAAAGCAAAATTGGAATCCTCATCTTCGGCAACCAGGATGGTTTTTTCCCAGGCCTTGATATCAGGATTTGAAGCCTGCTTTTCAGACGTGATATGGACAACAGGTTTTGCCATTTTGCAGGGAAGAGTAAAGGAAAACCTGGAACCTTTACCGGGGGTTGAATGAAGTGTAAACTTACCACCCAGCATTTCCAAATAAGCAGCAGAAATGGAAAGACCCAGACCCATACCTCCGTATAATCTTGAAACCGCCTTATCAACCTGATAAAACCGTTCGAAGATTCTGGTCTGTTCCTTTACGGGAATACCTATTCCGGTGTCTTCAACATAGAACTCAACCTGCTCATTCATTATGCTGCAACCTATATCAACAGATCCTTCATTGGTAAATTTGAATGCATTGTTTAAAAGATTGGAGAGGATACTGATGAGTTTGCTCTCATCTGTAAGGACTATAAAATCAGGCCCGGGAAGTTGATCGTCGATATGAAAGTCAAGCCCTTTATTAACCGCCTGAGGTAAGTATTGACCGTGAAGATTATGGAGTATCACATGGAGATCAGCAGGGCTTTCGGAGGTCAATACCTGTCTGGCTTCTATGTGAGATATATTCAGAATATCATCGATAATCGAAAGCAGCTGATTGTTACTTTGATGAATAATACTAATATACTCATGGCTTTTCTCAGCCATCAGGTCAGGTTGTCCGAGCAAAGTTGAAAAACCGATAATGGCATTTAACGGAGTGCGGATCTCATGCGAAATATTATGCAGGAAAGCGGTTTTAAGCCGGTTGCTTTCTTCTGCCTTTTCTATATTAACCTTTAAATTATCAAACAAATAAGAGTTTTCGAGCACCATGGATGTAATATTGGAATAGGTGTTGAAAAGGTCAATCTCATGTTTTTCAAAATCATATTTGCGGCCAATAGTTCCCAGGATCAGCACACCTTCCACTTTATTCTGCACAAAAAGGGGAATATACACCAGGGAGACAAGATTCCGGGTTGTCGATATCATTCTTTCCTGTTCTGTCAGGGTAACCTTAGACAGATCAGTGATGACACTGGTAGTCCGGGTTTTAATTACGGCCTGAATATGCGGATGATGAGTCAGCTTTGCCTTCCTGAATTCATCAGGAAAATCATCAGGAAGCGAAGGTGCAGTAGCTGCCAGCATCAATTCATCCCCTTTCACCAGATAAATAGCGCTGGCATCAGCTCCGGCAAGGCTGGCTGCGCTATCGGCTATATTACACAACAATTCCTTTTTATCAATGGATTCAAGAAGGCGGAGGCTTATCATAAAAAGTTTCGAAAAATCACGGTTCTTCGTCAGAAGTTGCTCTTCGATCTTTTTACGATCGGTAATATCCTGAATTGAGCTGTATAGAATCTTATGTTCCCTGTCATATTCCGCAACGGAATGTATGTCAATAATCTCTCCCGTATCGACTTTTCTTATTTTAAATTCAATGTTGTAAGGTTTGTTCCCGTTAATTAAATCGTCCAGTGCCGCATCCATCATATTCCGGTATTCGGGAAGCGGAATATCCCTGACCACCTTATAATCAAGTGATTCTGCTTTAACTCCATACAGTTTCGCTGCGCCTTGTGATCCGATCATTTTTCCCGATTCAAGGTGTAATTCCCAATTCCCGCTTTTACTGGAAAGTTCAGCCCGTCTTAAACGCGATTCGCTTTTTAAAAGAGCGTCATTGGCTCTTGTACTTTCTGTGATATCCCGGATAATCCCGGTGATCATACGAGTTTCCGGACTTTTATAAGCACTGACATCCAGTATTTTATCTTTATAGGTAACCCGGAACGGTTTCATGTCCTTTCCGGTTATAACACCTCTCAGCAGGGGTAAAATATTGCCGGCATCTTTGGGATGCAGGAGCTCAGCGGCAATGGTCAGAACACTTCTGTTGACGATCTTTTCTTTTGGGACTTCAACTATTTCCAACAGCGCCTGGTTGACGGATATTACTTTGCCGTTAAGCGTTGTATATACAATGCCATCGCGCACTGTATCGAAAATATCTCTCAATATCGTTATCTGATGCATTAAAAAGTCTTCACTTTCCTTGAGCCGCTTAATCTCCTTTTTTAACGCTGACATTTCATCTTTAAAGCGCGTAACCGTATCTTTCTTACCGATATTACGAATTTTTGCCTTAGTCATCCGGCTCAGATATAAGATTGAATTTATCTGATCAAATTTCCTTTAACACCTGCAAATTAATAATTTATTACCAAAAATTCAATTAAAATCGATTATCAGAAATATGGCCGACAGACAACAACCGGCATCTGGTTATTCCTGTTCGGATTATATCTCATTATGCTGAGGGACTGATTGCTGTTGCTGTCAGGAGCATTAACAGATGGAGCTGTAACAGTGTTGCCCGGTCCTCAAAACTGTCTCAATAATGCAATCCTCTTTTCAACCGGCGGGTGGGTTGAAAAAACGCCGGACAGGGAAAAGCCTTTCAGATTAACCTGTTTCTCTCTCGGGTTGTCGATAAACATCTGTGCCACATCTTTGCGGTTAACAGCTTCAATGCACGGGTCCTTCGATATCTTTTCCAGTGCTGAAGCCAGGGCCAGCGGGTTTTTTGTCATCTCCGCAGAGCCTGCATCAGCCAGGTATTCGCGTTTCTTCGAAAGAGCAAAACGGAAGATGCTGGACAGCAAATATCCTATTGCAGCCAGCAAAAAAGCGATCAATACCATTCGGCCGTCCTTTTTGCCACCGCCCCTGTTGCCATACCGCACCGACCGCATCAGAGCTTCCGTGGCAAAGGCAAATATCCCGACAAAAATTATCGATACGATCAGAAGCCTTACATCGCGGTTCCTGATATGGGTCAGCTCATGGGCGATAACCGCTTCGAGTTCTTCATCATTAAGCTTGTTGATGATACCCCTTGACAGGGATACCGTGTAATTGGATGCATTGATTCCGCTGGCAAAAGCATTCAGGGAATCATCCTCAATAACATTTATTTTTGGCGTTTTCATGCCACAACCGATGCACAGGTTCTCAACAAGGTTATACACCCTTTTGTTCTCCGTTCGTTCGAGAGGGGCAGATCCGGTTGCCTTCCTGATCATGGCAGAATGGGAAAAGTAAGCGATGATAAACCAGGTAAAAACAGCTATCGATATCCATGGAATAAAATGCAGAAAGTTCTGATTTGTATAATAAAGCCGCTGTACAGGCTGTTGCTGCGTAAAATAGAAAAAGACCCATGCCAGTATGAAGATCACAACGGGAAACAAAATCAACAATACAATTGATTTAATATTGTTCTTCCAGATCTGACTTTGGAGTCCTACATATTTCATTCCGGGCTAGAAGTTTAATTTAGGCGTTTCTTCTGATGTTGCCCGCTGATCTGCTCCCAGATCGTACATCACCTCACGCTCAAAGTTGAATGCCCCGGCAACGATGTTTGAAGGAAATGTCTCAACGGCATTGTTAAGCTCTTTTGTGGCCGAGTTGAAAAATCTGCGTGCTGCGGCCAGCTTATTCTCAATATCGGCAATCTCCTCCTGGAGCTGAATGAAATTCTGGCTGGCCTTGAGATCGGGATAGGCTTCCACAGCAACTTTCAATCCCTGTAAAGCTGCCGAAAGCTGATTACCGGCTTCAATTTTTTCACTGATGCTTTGTGCTTCCAGTGCTTTGCTGCGTGCATTGGTAATGTCGGTAAGAACGGTACTTTCGTGTTTCATGTAAGCCTTCACCGCCTCCACCAATTGGGGAATGAGATCGAGCCTTTGTTTCAGCTGAACGTCTATATCGGCAAAAGCATTTTCGCGGTTGTTCCTCAGTTTTACGAGCCTGTTGTAGAGTCCGATGCCAAGGAATACCAGAACAACAAGAAGAATCAGAAGAGCTATGGTCATGTCTTTTTTTTGTTAATGAATAATAATGCTAATATATAATTTTCCTGAGATTTAAATAATGAAAAAAAGGAAGATAGAAGATTGAAATCTGGAGGAGGGAGAATGAGAGAGAGAAGAAGGTAACCAGTAAAAGTGTTATATATGGATATTCATTTGTGCAATTGTAATTACCCGGACCATAATACAAATTGTTTTCGATTTACTCTAACGAAAATTATAAATAAGCCTTTATTTATAATAAAATAATGACACAAAAGACATATGAAAGTATAGACTAAAAGCGTTCTTCAGCATGAAGACCGGAAGAAGTTTTTATTCATGGGATACGCTTATTTGCCGGATATCCATATTTCGTTTCTGCAATTCTTACAGTAAAACTTCGTACTCCAGTTAGAGAAATTAAAAATTTCAGGGGATTGCTGCTTTAATGAATTAATAACAAAATCTCTGTCATAGGTTTTTTTACAAACCGGACAAACAATAATACCACCTGTACGTGGCCTTTGTCTCATTTCTTCTGCGTTTTTTTCTTCGCGTCTTTTTCTTTCTGCCTCTTCTTTTGCTGCAATCAGAGCTAATTCTTTTTCAAGGCGAATAATGGCATCTTTGGCTTCTTTTTCAGAATATGATTCAAGAACCTCAATCATATTATTAATACTCATTTTAGTAACAGGCTCGTTTGCCAGCTTCCCCAGTACTGCCTTCAGCAAGTTTTCATCCTTTGGTTTTCCAAGTCTTTTAAAATCATAAGGATCACCTTTAATAATGCCGCTCCATTTTGTTTCACCCAGTTTCTTAAATGAATTGGCTGCCTCTTTTCTTACATCATTATGATCATCCAGCAGAAACGATGTCAAGGTTTCGATAACCCTGCTTTCAACCAATGCTTTGTGCGCATTCTTTTTACTGCCTGTATATCCTAATAAGGCTGCAATCATTTTCCTTATCACATGGTTTTTATTGGTTTTTGCTTCAAACAGGAAATCATTTTTTTGATGAGTGTCTATTATTTTTTTTATAGCATCTGTGGCACATTGATACAGTGTATCATCGTTCCCCAGGGCTTTAAGAACAGGTTGAAATGCAGCGACATCACCAATTTCACCCAGTGCAACGATATTTAAAGAAATTATGGTGTCCTTTCCCGGAGTATTCATAGAGTCAATAAGGGGTTGTACAGCCTCTTTCAGTTTCAGTTTTTTTATAATGTTTACAATTTTCCAGTTTCCTTTGGTTTGAACAATTTTCCTTATTATTTCCTTTATCGTGTTATCATTAAGATGCAGGGTTAAAGCTCTTAAGGCTCTCAGCCAAATATATTCATTTTTATCATTCAAGGCCTTTATTAATGATTTAATAGCCTCATTATCAGTTCTTTTTTCGAGAATTTTGATTTCTTTAATCAGCGGATCAGATTGAATCATACTTTTTTGTGTGAAAAAATTAACCACCAAAAAAACAGGGAGGAACATAATAGCGCCTGCTAATAGGGCAATCAACAAGAAAAAAATATTAAATCCGCCGGATGTGGAATAAAGAAAAGCCCCCAATCCAAAGGCAATCAATAAGCCTATTATCAAACCCACCACAGCCGCAGAGCTTGAAGCCTGTTTTCTTATGGATGCGTCTTTATCTGTGTCGTCTTGCTCTGGTTTTGATGGATTGTCTTGTTGGCTTTTAAAATAATGACCACAAGAACATAATTCAGTTGTGTCTTCATTTATTTTTCCGCAATTTGGGCAGGCTATTGACATAATGAAAGGAATTTATTGATTTATAGGCATATTAAATGTATGAAAAAAGTTTTACTCGTCGATATCAAGCATGATATAAATTTTCTGCAAATTGTCTTATGCTGTTTAAAGGATAAAATAATTTTCAGTAAGTCTTTCAGAACATTGAAAAAAGCTGCAGGCTTGTACCAAAAGGGGTGCAGGACCAGCAATAACAGTCATCTCTATAACCTTTCAATGTAACGTTCTGCTGTGGCTTCAGCTGTTTCCAAACCGTTTCACCGCCTCGGTGAGGATGGCCTCGGTGGCTGTGGCGCCGCAACGTTCAGCGCCGGCTTCTTTCATGTTCAACAGGTCATCAAGCGTGCGTACCCCGCCGGCCGCCTTCACCTTAACATCGGGACCGGTATGTTTGCACATCAGTTCAATATCAGAAACGGTTGCTCCTGTATAATTATAATCGCCGCCGGATAGTCTAACAAATCCATATCCGGTAGATGTTTTGACAAAGTCAGCCCCCGCCTTTGTACAGAGTTCGCACAGGAGAATCTTATCTTTCTTTTGTGTAACGTAATCAGTTTCAAAGATCACCTTCAAAATGGCCTGGTTTTCATGACATATGGTTGTAATCACCCTGATCTCGTTTTCAACAAAAGCCCAGTCGCCCGAAAGGGCTTTCCCGATATTGATCACCATGTCGATCTCCCTGGCACCGTCGTTGCAGGCCTGAACGGCTTCGAATACCTTTACAGCCGATGTGCTGTTCCCGTGCGGGAATCCGATGACACAACCAACAGCAACATCCGAATCTTTCAGCAATTCAACAGCTTTTTTAACCATATAAGGTTTCACACATACCGAAGCCACATTAAATTGTTTTGCCACCCCGCATTCCCTTATAAGAACCTCATCAGTAAAGGTGGGATGCAGAATGGAGTGGTCGATCATTTTGGCAAGTTCCTGTACTTTGGTCATAGTCTGAGTTATTATTGTTAATGAGGCACTGTGGAGATGAAGAGACTCGAACTCTCGACCTTACGGATGCGAACCGTACGCTCTAGCCAGCTGAGCTACACCCCCGGAAAAATATACAGCAAATATACCGGAAGTTTATTTGTAACCGGATCACTTTTCCCAGGAAAATGTTTTTGTTACCGAAGGTAAAAGTATTTCAGTCTCATTATGAGACCCATCAGCGTTCCCTTTCTGGAATATACATCACATATCGTATTCAAATTATCAATCCTGAAATCCACCGGCTTCGGGGGTGACGCTGAGGGGATAAATACAATAAAATAACGAAAACGAGAATGATGAAAGGACAACAATACGACTTGACAATAATACAATGATTGTTATCAGAATATGTTTGTTCATTTTCCTATCAATGACCCACTAATTCAACTGACTTAAAAAAAGTGAATCAAAAATCCTGTCCGGCAGTATCTTTCGCAGGAATAATATCGGTTTCGCCCCTGTGCCGGCTGCATACCGTGTTCTTGGATTATTGGCACGGACAGCTCTGGCGATGATCTTTGCAATCACTCCGGGTTCAGATCCCAACTGGTAGACGCGTTCAAGCATGCCGGCATGCCTGTTAGCGGAGTTTTTATAGGCTGTATTACCCGACATCTTTACCAGGTTATCCCCGGCAATGATGTTCCATTCTGTTTTAATGGCGCCGGGCTGGATGACAACCACATCAATGCCAAATTGTATCAGTTCCATACGCAGGCTGTCACTTAATCCCTCGAGTGCAAATTTTGTGGCATGGTACCATGCTCCGTGTGGCTGGCCAAATCGGCCGGCCATGGAGGATACATTGATAATTCTGCCGGATTTATGTGCCCTCATATGGGGAAGAACCAACTGGATCAACCTTGCCGGTCCGAAAACATTAACCTCAAACTGCATTCTGGCCTCTTCCAGAGGGACATCTTCCAGTGCCCCGAAAGAACCATATCCCGCATTATTGATCAGTACGTCGATGCGTTTTTCATTTTCCATGATTTCATTTATGCCCTTAACCATTGAGTCGTCATCGGTGACATCCATCTGCAACAGATTTATTCCGGCCTCTTTCAAGTCATACATTTTATTCAGCCTTCTGGCTGCACCATAAACAGTAAAGCCCTGTTTGTATAGCAACAGGGCTGTCATTTTACCAATTCCCGAGGATGCCCCGGTTATCAATACCACTTTTTTCATATTATAGTCCTGCATTCATTATGTTTTTGTTTATTCAAAGATAATTATTTCAAATTCCGCTGGTTCTGATAAAACATTGCTTTCATTTATCACCATGAACCTATAAACGTGCGAACCGAAAAAAGGTTCTCCGATAAAATCTGATACTGACACTCCCATGTCATTCTGCCCCGGAAGGTCAGGGCCGCATCAAAGGCTACCGGATATCAGGCATATGCGGGCAAATAATTCTTAAAAAATCAAAAATTCTTTTTTCCAAAATGGCAGTGAACAAATTAAAATATTATTTTCACACAGGGATTCGGCTTATTAAAAACAACCTGCTGTCAGATGAGATACCTGGTACTACTTGTTTCTTTACTGAGCATTATTTCGGCCAGGGCACAGGTAAAGAAGAGCGTCGAAGCCCTTTATATCGACAACCCCCTTACCATTGATGCCATCCTTGATGAACCTGGTTACCGGCAGGCCCTGCCGGCAAAAGATTTTGTCCAGTTGCAGCCATATAACGGCAAGCCTTCCTTTCAGCCTACCGAAGCGTACTTTTTTTATGACCAGAAGGCCATATATGTCGGAGCCATGTTGTATGACAGTGCTCCCGACAGTATCTTCAACCTTTTTACCGAACGTGACCAGTGGGGAATGTTTGATTATTTCGGGGTATATCTCGATCCGTATAACGAAGGGCAGCTTGCCTTTGGATTTTTTATCAGTCCCGCCGGTGTGCAACTTGATATTAAAGCCACAAAAAGCGATGGCGACTATGAAGACGGCAACTGGAATGCCGTATGGGACAGCAAAACCCGCATAACCGACAAAGGGTGGGTCGTGGAGATGAAAATACCGTATTCTGCCCTGCGCTTTCCTGATAAGGAAGTGCATACATGGGGACTTAATATGTTCAGGAATATAAGGAGACACAACTCGAACAACTCCTGGAACCTGGTTGACCGCAATGTCTCCGGCTTTATCCACCAGGAAGGGCAGCTTACCGGCATTAAGAACATCAAACCACCCATCAGGTTATCGGTGAGCCCTTATGCAGCTGCCTATATGGAACTCAGGACCGGTGAACCGAAACCTGACTTCACCTATAAGGGGGGACTTGACCTGAAGTATGGCCTGAGCGAGGCATTTACACTCGATATGATGCTGATCCCCGATTTCGGACAGATACAATCGGATGATAAAGAATTGAACCTGTCGCCATACGAATTATACTATGATGAGAGGCGCCAGTTCTTCACCGAGGGTACGGAATTATTTCAGCGGGCAGAAATTTTTTATTCACGAAGGATTGGTACAACACCGAAATTTTCTGATAAGGCTGAATCTTCGTTAAGAGAGAATGAGGTGGTTGACTATAATCCTGCCGAGACACAACTTCTGAATGCGACAAAGGTCTCGGGCCGTACTTCACGGCAATGGGGACTGGGCATGCTGAATGCTATTACACTGCCTTCGCGTGCTGTCCTGAAAGACACCCTCACAGGCGAAAAGCGTGAGGTTACCACCCAGCCCCTTACAAACTATAACGTTGCCGTAATCGACAAGTCACTGAAGAACAATTCATATATCAGCCTTATCAGCACCAACATGCTCATGGCTAATAATCCCTTTATAGCTCATGTAACCGCTTCGGAATTCGAGATCAGGAACAAAGCCAAGACCTATGCCATAAGCGGCCTTGCCGGGTATACCATCCGGGGTGATACAAGCAGGGAAAAAGGTTTCTACACAGAACTCGGCATAGAAAAAAACAGCGGTAAACTCAGGTTTGGCCTCTCACAGAGCATTTGCTCCGATGAATTAAATCCTAACGACATGGGATACCTGCGCCGGAACAATGAGATGAGAACTGAATTTGATATCGGCTATCATATCATCGAGCCGTTCTGGATCGTAAGAGAGACTCACATCAATTTCTGGTGGAATTATGCCCGCATCTATAATCCCTCGGATAAATATGGGCATGAGATAGCTGTTGACTGGTATACGCTGTTTAAAAACAATTACGAGTTTGAGATCAACACCGGCATTGAGACCAACCGGCACGATTATTACGAACCCAGGGTGACAGGCCGGTATTACGCCAATCCCTGGTTTGCCTTTTTGAATTTGTTCGGTGCTACAGATGCCCGGAAACCTGTTGGTGTGTATGCTTATGGCGGAGGATATGTTAAACCCGCATTTGAACAGTATGGGTATAACTGTGGCGGTGGACTGAACATAAGGATTGGACGTCGGGTAAAAACCGCGTATGATTTCGATCTTAACTTTGAATTCAACGAGCCCGGCTATGTGAACAAAACAGATGACGAAGATATCATCTATTTTGCCAGACGCGATGCAAAAACAATGCAGAATGTGCTATCTTTTGCCTACGCTGTCACCAACAAGGCAGGACTGAGTTTCAGGATGCGTCATTACTGGTCGGGAGCTGACGCCTATAATTATTCCCGGCTGCTGAATGACGGCTCACTGGAAACCGATGAAACTTATACTGAAAACCACGACCAGAACTACAATGCCTTTAACATCGATATGATATTACGGTGGGTCTTTGCCCCCGGCTCCGAGTTGTCGCTGGCATGGAAAAACACCATTTATGATGAACATGATGCGGTAATCACCGATTACTTTAAAAACTTTGACAATACCATAAATGCCGACCAGACAAACAGCATCTCGCTGAAAGTGCTCTATTATCTTGATTATAACATGCTGAGGAGGAACAGGTAAAAGTGCTTTTTTGTTCAGTGAACCCTATGATCATTGCTCACTTCTGTCTTTTCGCCGATACCGGTATGAGGCTATCTCAAAGCAGTGTAAAGTATTTTTTTATAACACCCTGCTTTGTCAGAAATATCTTATTAAACTGATATAAATCTATTGCCATATGAAGGATTGTCCTGAAAATGCAGAAACAATCCTTCTTCATTTATGATCTAAATTTTTTCAAAGAATATAGAACAAAGATCAAAGAGAAAAGACAAAAGGCAACCAATAACAATCAACTTATAGTTACTGTATACACATGAAATAAGTATTCATGGCCACCTGTTTACAGTTCTTTTCCATGAAGGGCTATTCAGCAATAATAAACGGGATTTCGTTTGAATTAAGCCATTCGATATCTTCCTTAGTGATATTGGAATCTGTGATCAGGCAATTGATTAATGAAAGTGCTCCCAGACTGGCAAATGAGTTTTTACCCATTTTGGACGAATCGGCCACCAGGTAAATTTCATCAGCCGAATCAATCATGGCTCTTTTAACACAAATATCACTGATCCCCGGGTAAGTCAGCCCTGATTTCAATGCAATACCCGCTGTTGCAAGGAACAATCTGTCAACATGCAGGTTTTGAAAAAAATCAGCTGCTTTTTGTCCCGTCAGTGAAAGGGTAGGTGCTTTGAATTCACCGCCGGTAACAATCACATTGATACCGGCCTGTGCCCCCAGGATCAGCGCAATATTAAGGGCATTGGTAATAACCGTAAGGTTCTTATACTCATTGATGATTTTGGCAATCTCGGTTGTTGTGGAACCGGAATCGAGAATGATGGTATCCCCGTCATTTATATACTCAACGGCTTTACGTGCAATAGCCATTTTCTGTGCCATGTTTTCCTGGTTTTGCAGCTGAAGATTCCGGACCTTCATATCAATATTCTTCAAATAGGCCCCTCCGTGCTCCCTTATGATAAGTCCCTCATTTTCCAGTCGTTCAAGATCCTGACGGATGGTTACTTCGGTAACCTTAAATATCCGGCTCAGGTCTGTAACCTTAGCCTGCCCGTCTTCCCTGATCAGTTCAAAGATTTTTTCACGTCGTTGATTGGGTAGCATTACTGTTATTAATGTTTATGTTTTTTTGTGATTTTTTAGTTACTAAAGTAATAAATAATATCAGAGCATCGATCTATGCAGATTTGAGCCATCATATGCATCGCAAAGATTATTTTATTTAATCCAGGTTGCCAGTTTTATAATTTTTATAAACAGCAACTTAAGCCTTTTATACAATCTTAGATATTGTTATTAAAACCAGGGCTATGATGAATAATATAAACATTGCAGACAGTATTCCATTTGTTCTTTTGGGAGCGTCTTTAAATTCTTTCCATATTAAAACACCCCAGAGGATCGCAACCACTGGTGCTGCATTGCTCAATGCATAGGCAATTGTCGAACCTTCCCCGGAAGACATAAAACTCACAACCATTCCGAGCATCCATATGGAGCCTCCAAGAATTCCCCACCAATGCGATCTGAATGAACCCTTGAAATAGGCGCTCATTTTAACTGGTTCACCTTCAACGGGTTTTGCCATGAAAAAAGGATTGAAAATAAATGTACTCAGGAATGCTCCCAAAGCAAAAAATACTGCTCCTGAATAGGGTGACAGGGTACCGGTTCCGCTTAATCCGAATGCAGGATCCATGCCATACATGGTGATTGTATAAAAAGGAGCGATGAATAAACCTGCCAGTACAGCCAGA
>JAFGTR010000091.1 GCA_016934055.1 Bacteroidales bacterium
ATCTTTCATCTTTCATCTTTCAACTTTCATCTTTAATCTATTAAAAAATAATCTTTCCAGGCATTAATTTAAGTAATCACACAATGGCATTTTCTTTAAGTCGCTCTGCATTCTCAGCCATCTGCAGCTTATCAATAATATCCTGAATGTTGCCGTCGAGAATATAGGGAAGATTATACACTGTATAGTTAATCCGGTGATCAGTAAGTCTTCCCTGCGGGTAGTTATAAGTGCGTATTTTGGCCGAACGGTCACCGGTAGACACCATGGTTTTCCGTTTTGAAGCCAAAGCATCAAAGTGTTTCTGGTATTCAATGTTAAACAAACGTGTCCTCAATTCAGTCATTGCTTTTTCCAGATTTTTCAGCTGCGATTTCTGATCCTGGCATGAGACCACAACGCCGGTAGGTATATGTGTCAGACGCACGGCAGAATAAGTCGTGTTTACTGATTGGCCTCCGGGACCTGAGGAACAAAACCGGTCAATGCGAATGTCTTCCTGTCGAAGCTCCACATCCACATCTTCAGCCTCAGGCAACACCACCACCGATGCTGCAGAGGTATGAACACGGCCCTGTGTCTCGGTTTGCGGAACCCGCTGAACACGGTGTACCCCCGATTCATATTTCAGTGTGCCATAAACATCCTCACCTCTGACTTCAGCGATAATCTCCTTGAACCCTCCGACAGTTCCTTCTGTCATGGTGTTAACTTCAATCTTCCATCCTTTTTGTTCACAGAATTTGCTGTACATCCTGAAAAGATCACCGGCAAAGATACTGGCTTCATCACCACCTGTACCGGCCCTGATCTCAAGAATGGCATTTTTTTCGTCCTGTGGATCTGCCGGCAGCAACAATATCTTAATCTGCTCCTCCAAAGGGTTAACCCTTGGTGTCAGCTCATCAAGCTCGGTTTTTGCCATCTCCCTCATCTCTTCATCCTTCTCGGTAGCGAGAATATCTTTTGCCGTCCCAATATTGCTGATCAGATCCTTGTATTCATGAAAGACATTAATAATGGGGGTAAGCTCCTTATATTCCTTATTCAGTCTGATATATCTTTTCATGTCACTGATCACATCAGGTTCAGTCAGCATCCTCCCCACTTCCTTATATCTTTCATTGACACCTTCCAGCTTCTCAAGAATCAAATTACTGCTCATAATTAATGTGTGCCTCCAACCCGTTTAAATTAATACCTGAATGTTTCTTCCTTTGTTACAATACTGAGTTTTTTACCCTCATAAGCTTCAACCCTGCCAACAATGCGTGCATCAACATCAAATTCCTTAGCCAGGGCCATGATGGATTCAGCATGATTCTGTCCGGTGTATATTTCAAAACGATGACCCATGTTAAACACTTCATACATCTCTTCCCAGGGTGTTTGTGATTCTTCCTGAATCATACAAAACAAGGGAGGAACCTCAAACATATTATCCTTTATTATATGAAGGTTATCGATAAATTTCAACACCTTGGTCTGACCTCCGCCGGAACAGTGAATCATACCGTGAATATCACATTTGTGTTGCCCCAGGATTTTTCTGACAACAGGGGCATAAGTACGGGTTGGTGACAACAGCAGTCGTCCTGCATCAACCCCAAGATCATCGATTTTCTGTGTCAGCATATAATGACCATTATACACCAGAGCCTTGGGGATCAGGTCATCATAAGATTCAGGGTATTTGTCTGACAGGTAATTGCTGAAAAGATCATGACGCGCTGATGTCAATCCGTTGCTGCCAATACCTCCGTTGTATTCTTTTTCATAGATTGCCTTTCCGAAAGAAGCCAGTCCTATTATCACATCACCGGGCTGAATGGCAATATCAACAACATCTTCACGTTTCATCCGGCATGTCACAGTTGAGTCAACAACAATAGTACGAACCAGATCACCTATATCTGCCGTTTCTCCACCGGTAAGAAAAACATGAATACCCCATTTTGATAACTCGGAGATGGTTTCATCATATCCTTTTAACAAATAAACCAGTACATCACCGGGTATTTTCATTTTATTTCTGCCAATGGTCGAAGACAGCAAAATATTATCGGTGGCGCCAACACAAATAAGATCGTCAATGTTCATGATCAGAGCATCATGCGCTATACCTTTCCATACATTGTAATCCCCGGTTTCTTTCCAGTATATGTAGGCCAGTGCAGATTTGGTTCCGGCTCCGTCGGCATGCATTACGTTGCAAAACTCTTCATCCCCGCCTAACAGATCAGGCAGTATTTTGCAGAATGCATTGGGAAAGATTCCCTTGTCAATATCACTGATAGCCCGGTGAACGTCGGTCTTTGAAGAAGACACACCCCGTTGATTATACCTTGTTGAGTTTTCCATCAGGTTTTTTTATAAGAATACCCAAAATGGTGCAAATTTAATCTCAATTTTGGCAATTCCGAAAAAACCTTTCTGAAAACATCAAAGAATTATTCGCATCAATAAATTAGTTATAATCGACACCCAAAGAATCCATAAGCTTTTTACGGGTAAAAAAGATACGGCTTTTCACCGTTCCGATCTTTAAACCAAGAATATCTCCAATCTCTTTATACTTATACCCCTTAAGATGCATTTTAAAAGGCAGCTTGTATTCATCTTCGAGCTGTTCAATATGGTTTTCTATCTCTTTTGCCGAAACAGTTGACTCAGGACTTTCAATTGATGTTTCGCTGCTCAGGTTAAGATAGTACAGATCATCGGTTTGATCAATGGTTGTCCTTCTCTTTGCAGATTTCCTGTAATTATTGATGAAGGTATTCTTCATAATTGTGAATGTCCAGGCCTTTAAATTGGAATCCGCAGCAAATTTATCACGAAATGATATGGCTTTTACAAAAGTCTCCTGTAAAAGATCCCTGGCATCTTCGGTATCTGATGTAAGACTTAAAGCAAACCTGTGTAAACTGTCGCTAAGGTTTGTTAACTGATAATTGAATTCTATGGCTGTCATAATTGTTCGTTTTTAAATTATTTTGTTTAACAAAATTAATTTGTTTTTAAACATTAAACAAATTGATTTTATTTATAATCGTTCTAATCAAGCCATTTTCTAAATAAGAAATTAATTCTTTTATTGTAATACAATGGTTTTAGAATTATTATACAAATTAATTCTAAATAAGATTTAAAGATATTTTTATATTATTTTATGTTTAATTATTACAATATTTTAATAAACATTCAATTATAACAAGGGGGGGGTATAAGTGCAGAACCAAGAACCAAGAACCACGAATAAAGAAAAGACAACTGACGACAAACAACCGAATACCGATTACCGTTTACCGTTTACCGTTTACCGTTTACTTCTTCCTCCCCTCTCCCTGTCATTTTCCCGAGTTCATTAACAAATTGTCCGGGAGATGAGATAACAGTAACATTTTGAGGTAATTCACCGGTCAGATTTTCGGTCTGCAACCCTGAAATTAACAAGGGAATATGGCCGGTTTTTTCAGATAAGATTTCAATATAGGAGAGGATACTTTTATTGTTTATAGAAGAAACAAATGCGGTTATCAGAGCATCAAAAGATCTGACACTGACCATTTCGGCAATATCTGCAGTAGGGACGGACTGTCCCAGATAAATGACCTGATGACCCCTGTTTTTTGCCAGATAAGCAAAAAACAATATACCAATCTCATGCATTTCGCCCTCCGGAAGAAAAAACAAAAGTTTCCCGGCATCTTCATTTACAGCATTGATCTGACCATCGATGGCAACAATAACCTTCTGGCGTATCAGATTGGTGATGAAATGTTCACGGGCAGGGTTAATTGCACTTGTCTGCCACATCAAGCCAATCTTTACAAGAAACGGATAAATGAGTTGAATAATGGTTTTTTCAAAACCATTTTGAATGATTGACCGACTCAGTATCCTTTCAAATTTTATTTCATCGAACTCAATCATGGCAATTGTAAGCCCTTCAATCTGACTTTCAACATCCGAAACAACATTTGTTAACTGATTGATTTTGTCGGTAATTTCTTCCTGGGTAAACCCGGCAATCTTGCTGATCTTAATGCCGCTACGGTTCAGCATTGAAACATTAAGCAGCTTCTTAAGTTCACTGTCACAATATGTTCTTATATTGGTATTGGTACGATGCGGCTCAATAAGACCGTATCGCTTCTCCCAGATACGGATGGTATGTGCCTTTATGCCGGAAAGCCTTTCAAGATCACGTATAGAATATGCACCCATGAAATATTGTCATTCAGATCTGTTAAATTAACATATATTAAACAATAATGTTCGAAAATATATAAACACTAATGTGAAATCATGATCGCATCCGGTTACCGGATACCTTCTCCTTCATTCTCATTCTCATTCTCCTCTGTTCTTTCCCGCACCCTGCCAGGGTTTCCTTCCCCAAACCCAAAACCTACACCACCGGGTACTGTTCACAGGCTACCGAATAACGATTACCTTTCCTTCATGACCAGAAGACCGCATCCCTTGTCACCTCTTCCTCACCAGCATCAGCCCATCCCTTAACGGCAACATCAGCTTTTCCACCCTGTCATCATTTTTTACAAATTCATTGAAGGCCTTTATACCACATGTTTCTTTGTCGCCTGAAAAATTGATCACTTTCCCTCCCCAAAGCACATTATCGGCGATTAAATATCCGCCTCTCCTCATCTTTAAATAAACAGCCTTATAGTAATCAAGGTAATGCTGTTTGTCAGCATCAAGAAAAACCAGGTCGAATTCCGGCTTCAGCAGAGGTATGATTTCACGGGCATCACCGGTATGAAGCACAATGGTATCGTCAAGACCGGCTTTTGTGATATATTTTTTAATGACTGACTGCAGTTCATCGTTAATCTCAATGGTATGCAAACTGCCGCCGGGTAAAAGACCTTTTGCCAGACAGATGGCAGAATATCCGGTAAAAGTACCAACCTCAAGAATGAATGTAGGTTTTATCATGCGACTGATAAACTCAAGCAATTTACCCTGCAGATGTCCTGATATCATCCGCGGGTAGAGTATTTTGCTGTGCGTCTCCCTGTATAACTCAGCCAAAACCGGATCTTCAGAAGAAGAACAGGCGGTTATATATTCCAGTAGCTTATCATCCAGGTTATTCATATAAGGTATTCGGTATTCGGTGTTTGGTTATTTGGTTGCTTTTTAGTTTTTTAGTTTTTTAGCAGTTTAGCTTTTTAGCAGTTTAGCTTTTTAGCAGTTTAGCTTTTTAGCAGTTTAGCTTTTTAGCAGTTTAGGTGTTTAGTTTTTAGAAATGTCTATTGTACGAAATTCCTAAATGGCTAAAAAGCTAAACCGCTAAATTGCCAAACAGCTAAGATCCTGATTCCCTGACCAGAAGACCGCAAGACTGCATGACCTGCCTGATTTCAGGCAGGCAACTACAACAATTAAAACATCTTTAATTATAAATAAGATACGACAACACCTGCTCCTCAAAAATCTCATTGGCCACCTCCAGTATTTCATCAGCTGTTATGGCATCGATCTTTCTTCCGATTTCCTCCAGGGAGTCAACCTTATTAAAGACCAGCATGCTTTTAGCCATGGAGAGCATCAGGTTCTCATTGTTTTCCGATGATATGGCAATCTGGCCCAGCAGTTGTTTTTTAGCTTTACCAAGTGACACATCCATCATTCTTTTTTCTTTTATGACCTTTAATTCTTTAAGGATGATATGAATACATTTATCCACCGTTGTTTTATCCGTTCCGAAATATATGGTAATATTACCGGTATCACAATATGTGGTATAGAGTGAATCAATGGTATAGGTATATCCTCTTTTTTCACGCAGGGCCAGATTAAGACGTGAATTCAGACCGGGGCCGCCCATATAATTGTTCAGCAAATGCAAAGTAAGCCGTTTTTTGTTTCTAAAATCATAGGCTATATTCCCAATGATACAATGGGCCTGAAAGGTTCCGCGTTGTATAAGCCGTTTTGATGGCTGGTAGGGAATCTCCGGTGCATCACGCCGTCCTGCATTCTTAAAAGGATAATGGTTGTAATATTTTTCAAACAATCTGATGAGCTTCTGAAAGGGTATGTTTCCAACCGATGCAACCACCATTTGTTCCGTGGAATAGTTTTGTCTGATAAAGGTCTGGATAGATTCCCGTGAAAAAGTCCTGAGTTTGTCTTCTTCTCCAAGAATGTTACGCCCCAAAGGATTTCCATCGAAAATCTGCTCCTCAAATTCATCAAAGATCAGTTCCGACGGAGAATCCTTATAAGAATTGATCTCGTCATAAATGATCTCTTTTTCCTTTTGGATTTCCTTTTCGGGAAATGATGAATTTAAAGCAATATCACTGATCAACTCCAGGGCCCGTTCATGATACTGAGCAAAGAAAGTACTGTGAATACAGGTCTCCTCCTTGGTTGTATATGCATTGATCTCACCGCCCACATCTTCCATGCGGCTGAGTATCTGATAGGCTTTGCGCTTTTGCGTGCCTTTGAACAACATGTGTTCCAACAGGTGTGCCACACCATGTTGTTCGGGTCTTTCATCTCTTGATCCGGTGTTAATCATCAGACCGCAATGCGCCACAGGGCTGTCGGTATGATGATGAACCAGCCTGATACCATTGGCTAAAACATGTGTAAGAAATGTCGTCATATTATTCAGAAAGTGCAAATGTATAAAATCCCGAGGGTTGTTTTTACAACAGGAACACCAAAACACTAAAATGTAATATTCAGAACCACATAAGGACACATAAATTATTTATGTTGCTGTTTATCTTCTTTTGTGATCTTTTGTGGTTTAATATATTCAACCGCTAAGAAACACTAAGAAAAAATGATTGATGCCAATTAAGAGTTAAAAACAATAACTAAAACGATAATATTATAACCAATCATTCCGGTGAAAATTGCAGTGTTTTTTTATTTAAACCTTAATTCGCATGATTGATTAAAGATTAAAAAACGTTGCGTTTCTAAGCGTCCTTAGCGGTAAAATCTTCTGTTCTTTTTTTTGGGTTCATGTATCTGCCACCCGGTAAAGCCAGGCTAAGATATGAAAACAGGGCCTTTCTAGATTTTAATTATTTTGAATATTGCCTGATTTGTGTTGTTGATGATAAGTAAATAAGACCCCTTATTTAAATATCTGATATTAACCCTGATCATCTTTTTATCGAGAAGACCTTTCAAAACTACTCTTCCTGTCATATCAACAATCGCATATGGTTTTCCGCTTGCATCAGTATCAGCCTCAATGAATAATTCATTGTCTGCCGGGTTAGGAAAAATCAACATGTTGCTGTGTTGTATTTTAACCCTTGTTATTGGTACCGGATTAAGGTAATCACTTAAATACGCTGATAAATCAATCGTATGAAGTTTCTGACTGACGGAAATAAAGGATTGTACAAATTCTTCATTTGAGATAGTATAGTTTAATCCGTCTTGGGTGGCAATCCCTTCCACCTGATGAAAGGGCAGGTCAACAGAGATCTTTCTTTTATTGCCGCCGAAAAACTGACGATCTTTAAAATCATATAACAGGTATAAAAAGGGCTGGACAAGTAAACTGTAACCACATAAAACAATCAGGTCTTTGGATTCCAGGAATGTGGATCCTGTTATTAAACCCTGAACATCACAGGTGGCCTGATAGTCTACCACATAGTCACCGGGTAATTTAGGCATGGCGTATAGGCTGGTTTTCTGGCTGAGCCATTCTTTTGTAAACAAATAAATACTGTCAGTGGTTACAATGAATGCCTCACAATCAAAATCTGTATTGTTGGCACCTGTAGGGCTAAAGTCGGTTTGCAACGCATATGAAAAGTGAATGGTATCAACTAACGGTGATCCGGCCAAAACAGAGTTTTTTTCAATTCTGAGGATTTTCAGATCGGTGCGGTTACCATTCTCATTGTTACCAAAATCACCGATATATAAATAGTCTGAGTCTTGTGAAATCTCTTCCCAGTCAATATGGCTTAATCCGGGTATTGAATATGACTGATACTCATTGATATTAAATGTGTCCACGGCATAAATCTTTAAATCGGTATGATCGTTCTGCGTCCATATTTTATTATTCCATATTATCAAACCTGAACTTCCTTTCATAATGTCCGGTAATAGCCAGGTTGATAAGGGAGAAACGGAGGACGCATCATAAGCATAACGATTATCATTATGCATGGTCCAATTTTTATAATCAAAATCAAAGGAATCGATTTGTGCCCGGACCTGACATGGCCCGGCTGTAAAAATCAGGATCAGAAAACATCTTATCACTATCTGGATGTAAATTATGTAATAGCACTTGTTCTTTATACCACTTTTTTAGCTCTCTCAATATTTTTTCATCATTCGCCGAAACTGAACAAGGGTTTTGTTTTTAACGCTTTTTGCTTTATCGTGTTTATTTCAGCTTCGTCAAGAGGCTGTAACTGGTCAGATAAGGTCAAAGCCAGCCTGAACAGCTTTCCCTCTCCTGGCGGGATTGCCGCAGTGACGGGATGTGACAGGGTAAACCTAAGCCCTGTAAGGGCGTCATCATGTTCAGCAAGGGGCTCATACCAGCACTTTGGGTAGATAGTCCTGTCAGCACCCTGGGGCCACGGCCCTCTTACCATGGCTTTCAGGGCCAGTATCCCCATTTCTTTCTCATGGGCACGGGCCAGCACCTGTGGGCCGAAATTTCCGGCATGCCAGCAGGCAAAGTTGATCGGAAAGAGGATGGTATCAAAATCGAAGCGGTCCATGAGAGCCATGGCAGCCTCAACGGAATGTGCTGAAAAGCCTATAAATCTGATCTTCCCTTTTTCACGGGCTTCCAGAAAGGCCTCTATGGCTCCGCCCGGTTTAAATATCCTGTTTACCTCCTCAAGTGTCGTTACCGCATGTAACTGGTACAGGTCGAAATGGTCGGTGCGAAGATTTTGCAGAGATTGTCCGAGTTCTGCATAAGCCTCATCCCTGGTACGCTGTTGCGTTTTACAGGCAAGAAATACATTTTTACGGTATGGTTCAAGGGCAGGCCCAAGCTTTATTTCTGCATCACCGTACGAAGGCGCTATGTCAAAATAATTGACGCCTTTATCGATGGCCAGCTTAACAACGGCCGATGCTTCCTCATGTGTGGCATCTTTTACCACGATGCCGCCAAAGCCTATTATTGAAAGCATAATCCCCGTTTTGCCCAGGGATCTCTTTTCAATAATGCCTGGTGATGATCTTCTGATGATAGCTGAAAGTTCAGCCGGAAAAAGGCTGATCACAGGTGTGGCTACGGCTGCTGCCTTTATAAAATCGCGCCTTTTCATTATTTTTTTATATTGGTTATAACTACAGAAAGAAAGATAAAAGATAGTAATTTTTTGTCTCAATTTCACCAAAAAAAAGCATCCCGACACGGACAATGTGTCGGGATGCTTGTGGTAGCACCTGTACCGTAACCTTAAACTATTGCATTGTTGAGTTTACAAAGGAAATATCCTTTATTCATAGGCTTTACAGAATTTAAGAAAGTTAAACGAAGTTAAAAAAAGTAAGAAAAAAGTAACAAAAGTTAACAAAATCTGACACCATATTTGACACCATTTCGGTTTTTTTGCCTATCTTTATAGTGCAAACCAATAGCAACAAGTCATGGCACGTTTTAACTTCAATCTAAAGAACACCAAAGCAGACAAGGCCACACCCATTAATTTAATAGTCAATTATTCACTAAATAGGGTGGTTTTTTACACGGGGGAATCGATACCCCCGGATTTTTGGGATAAAAACACCCAGCGGGCAAAGTTGAGCAAACGTTTTCCAACGTACCCTGAGTTTAACCGCAGGCTTGATAACATTGAAAATGATGCAAAAAATATTTTCCTTCGCTATCAGAATGAACACGAAAACGAAAACCCGTCACCTGCTGAATACAAAAGGCTATTAGAGGCTGAATTTAAGGGAACAAAAAATCAAATTCCTGTTCATTTCATTGAATTTACCGAACACTTGATTAAACAAACCGAAAAAAAATACAGCCTTGAAAACAAGTCGAACACCAGCAGTTATAACCAAACCCTGGCCTGTATTAAGGATTTTGCAAAGGATAAAAACAAACGTGTTGACTTTGACACTATCGACAGCAATTTTTATAATGATTTTGTCGAATATCTGCAAACCATAAAGAAGGTAACAAATTCCGAGGGCAAAGAGGTTATAAAATACGGCTTCAAGGCTAATACCATAGGTAAGCATGTACGAAACCTGAAACATATACTCAATGAAGCCTCACAGCCTGAGATTGCGGTTAATAAATTTACTTTTTACAAAAGTTTCAAAGAATCAAAGGAGGAAGTTGAATCAATCTATCTGAATGAAAATGAATTACAAGCTATTTATGACCTCGATTTAACCGCTAACCCCCGACTGGAAAAGGTTAGAGACTTGTTCATAGTTGGAGCCTGGACAGGATTAAGATTTAGCGATTTCTCAACCATACAGGCAAAGAACATCAAGGGAGACTATTTGAATATTACTACGCAGAAGACAGGTGAAAAGGTTGTTATTCCGATTCATTGGACAGTTAAGGCTATTATGAAAAAATACAAGGATTATGAAAACAGCCTGCCGCCTTCGGTATCCAACGCAAAAATGAACGACTACCTTAAAGAAATAGGCGAAATGTTAGATATGTTTCACAATAAGGTTGAAATAAGTTATACGAAGGCAGGGAAGCGTATAACTCGCAGGGTTTATAAATATGAACTTATCGTAACGCACAGCGCCAGGCGAAGCTTTGCAACTAATATGTACCTGGCGGGGATTCCTGCTTATTCAATAATGAAGGTAACTGGCCATACAACAGAATCTAACTTCCTCAAATACATAAAGGTTACCCCGGATGAACATGCTAAAATAATGATGAACTATTTTCAGAAACAAAACAAGCTTCGGGTGGTATAAAGAATTAATCAGTTTTTATGAAACCCTGGTTCGACGGCCGGGGTTTTCTTTTAGGGGGTGCGGGGGGAAAATGGACAGTCCTGACTTCTTTTTAGTGCCTATAAACAACCGGGGGGACAAAAAGGATGCGTCTAATTTTAGGCCAGCTTATCAAAGACGGGCAGCAGGCCGGGGAGATTGCAAAACAGGAACAACCATTGAAAGTTAATGTTCCAGACGGGTACATTAAACCCAAAACCCTCCCGGAACTTGGCATAACCAGGAAGGAAAGCAGGCCGGGGAGATTGCAACACAAAAGGATGGATATAATAAGTATGGTGTACCCGAAAGGAACACCATCAAAACCCTCCCGGAAAGGTGTACCATCAAACCCCGGACTCAGACTATAAAACAGACATTTAACCAATTAGAAACCGTTTACAATACTTAAAAAAAAAGAACATTGTTTCCCGATAAAAAGACTTATAAGTCCGAAATTGGATCCTAATTTTTCCGGGAAATCAAAAAAGGCCCTGAAACTTAGCTAATGCTTTGTTATTGTCCCGGTAATCCCAGGCCCAAATGCCAAATGATTTTGAAGACGGATAAGCAACACACCCGAATCGGGTATTTATTCTCCGCCGGAAAACCTCATAATATTTCAAATCTTCAAAGCTTTTCTCGTATAGGTATGCTGTATTAGATTTCATCAACTGTTTAAAATGCCACCCGCTGACCTCACCCCGGCCATCAAATTCTAACGGCAGCTCTTTAATGCCGTTTATTGCG
>JAFGTR010000092.1 GCA_016934055.1 Bacteroidales bacterium
AGACCAGCAGACCAGCAGACCAGCAGACCAGCAGACCAGCAGACCAGCAGACCAGCAGACCAGCAGACCAGCAGACCAGAAGACTAAATAACCCTCCTCATCGAATGAAGCCTGTGCGTATATTCGCGGGTTTGTTGATTAAAAATGCCTTTTTCATCCAGGAAGTCAGTTCTTACCATACCTGAACAATGAATGATCTTATCAGGGGGCATGGCAAGGCCTGCATGAACCACTTTGTGATCATCATTGCAGAAAAACACAAGGTCTCCTTTATGCAATTGTTGAAGGGTATTGACCGGCTTTCCCATGGTAGCCTGCTGTGCAGCATCACGGTATAGCTTCCGGCCCATGATCTTATAGACTATCTGTATATAACCTGAGCAATCAAATCCGAAAGGTGAACGGCCACCCCATAAATATGGAGAGTACAGAAACTGTTTTGCAGTATCCATAATATGTCCCTGATATTGAGGGAATGGTCCGGAAAGTTTTTCAGCCAGCCGGTATGTATGAGTGTCAATATTAATTAAACCGTTTTGAATATTCTCTCCAAGCGTGCTTCCGGCTGTTATGGTAAGTGTATTATTATCGGACGTGAGAAGAGTTGCGGAAATGGATGAGGTCACAGTGTAACGGCCTTGTTCAATCCTCCGGTAATATGCATCAGAAACATGGCTGTGCATTTTTTTATCAATCCACCCGGAATACGCGTCAAAACCTGTCAGGATCCTGTACCATGCTGAATTCTCTTCTTTAATTTCATAAGTTTCTCCGAACAACAACTGACTAACCATTTCGCTTTTATCTGAAGGATCTTTTCGCAGGGGTATAATACTTAATAAACATATGCCTTTTTCCATAAAATGATATCATATGATACACTGAACATGAAGTTGGTTTTGCTGTTATAATAATTTAAGAATCATTTTTTTTATTTACCTTGCTAAGGTATTAAAGATTATATTTATAAGACAAAATATAACATCTGATTATAAACATGGTACGTTTTTTTACTTATGTCCGGAACCATTACAGAATAATACTGGCTGTTACCCTGTTTATTGCTTCCTCATTTTTGATAGTCTATCTGCTTCCAATGGAAGGAAAGTTCAGGTATGAATATCACAAAGGCACTTATTGGAAACATGAAGATTTATTGGCTCCGTTTAATTTTCCTGTTTACAAGACGAAAGAAGAGCTTGTTCATGAACAGGATTCAATATTGCGTGATTTTAAGCCTTATTTTATATACAATTTTGAGTTAACTGAAAAGAGACTGGAAGAGTTTAGCCGTGATTTTGAAACAGGGTGGAAAGAATATGCTGTAAAACAACTGGAAACAACTGAAGAACAATATCTGATTAACAGGAAGTTCAGGGAAAACCGCGAAGCTTCAGAACAATACAGGCAAATGATCAGTCAGTGGCTTAATGAAGTATATCTGGCCGGGATTATCGATTTAGCCCCTCTGGAAAAACCAGGCAGGTTTGAATTTACAGAAATAATGCTCATTAAAGGCAACCTTGCTGAGGTTAAAGAGGTTGCAGAAATGTACAGTCCTAAAACTGCTTTTGAACTTGTCAACAACCGGCTTACGGAATATATTGAGAAGCAAAAGCATCCCAGGGCCGATCAGATTACAGGTTTCTTCAAGGAATTCAACATCAATTATTATATAGCTGTTAATGTAACATATGATGAAGAGAAATCACAGTTGTTAAAGGATCAGCTGCTGAGGGCCATTTCCCGCACACGTGGAATGATTGAGGAAGGACAAGGTATTATTTCAAAAGGGGAGTTTATAACAAATGATAAGTATATCATACTTGAATCATTGCGTACTGAATATGAGAAGAACATTGGCACTGTTGCAGGCCAGCTGGTTAATATCGGTAAGCTGGTGATTGTGCTGGCATCACTTTTACTCATATTTCTGTTCCTCTGGAATTTCAGGAGAGAAATGCTGTATGATACAAGAGACACTTTATTTGTGCTGTTAATGGTTGTCCTGATGATCTTTGCTGCAGGCATTACGCTTAAATATGATCTGATCAGTATCTATATTATGCCGTTTGCTATTGTGCCTATTATTCTCAGAACATTTTTTGACGCCAGGCTGGCCTTGTTTGTCCATGTTGTTACCGTTATACTTGTTGGTTTCTTCGTGCCCAACAGTTATCTTTTTGTTTTTCTCAATGTGTTTGCCGGAATGGTGGCAATATTCAGTCTTACCAACCTTTACAGACGTTCGAAATTCATTGTAACAGCCTTTATGGTGGTGTTTTCCTATGCCCTTATCTATATGGGAACGGCCATTGTACAGGAAGGTAATTTCAATACCATCGAATGGAAGTATTTTGCCTGGTTTGCTTATAACGGCATCCTGTTATTGATTTCATATCCTTTAATCTATATTTTTGAAAGACTGTTTGGCTTTCTTTCCGATACAACGCTGATGGAACTGTCAGATACGAATCAGCCACTTTTAAGAAAGCTGGCTGAGATAGCACCGGGGACTTTTCAACATTCCCTTCAGGTTGCCAATCTTGCTGAAGAGGCTGTTCACAAAATAGGCGGTAATCCGTTGCTGGTTCGCACCGGCGCTTTATATCATGATATTGGCAAGATGGATAAGCCTTTTTATTTCATTGAGAACCAGTCAGCGGGAAATAATCCGCATGATAATATCCCCTTTGAACAGAGTGCGCTGATCATTATTGGTCATGTGGCTAAAGGTGTTGAGATTGCCCGGAAGAATAGCCTGCCGGAAACCATTATCGATTTTATCAGAACCCATCATGGAACAAGTACGGTACAGTATTTCTATAAATCCTTTCTGAAGAAATATCCTGAAAAAGATGTGGATGTCAGTAATTTCTCTTACCCCGGTCCTAAACCCTTTACGCGTGAGATGGCCATTGTGATGATGGCTGATTCTGTTGAAGCGGCTTCAAGAAGTCTGCAGCAGATTAATGATAAAACGCTTGATAAGATGGTTGAAGGCATTATTCATGCCCAGATGGAAGAAGAACAGTTTAATGATGCCAACATTACATTTCGCGATATTACCGCTATTAAGGAAGTTTTCAGGGAAAGATTGAAGAATATTAATCATGCCCGTATAACCTATCCGGAATGATGCTTGTTGTTAAGGTCAGAGTCCCCTCATATCAATAACGGTTACTTTTTTGTGTTTTGACGTATCAAAGACAAAAACGTCGTCAGCAACATATTTGTCAGGGATAAAGTTGTTTAGAAAAACAGAATAGTCAATACCGTCTTTGCCAATAGATGATATAATGGCCAGTTGTTCCGTTTTTTTTGCAATGAATAATTTGATTCTGGAATAAGGCTGATTCAGATTTTTAGGAAAGAGGTCTATTTCATGAACATCAATACCATCAATTTTTGTCTCTCCACGGTATTGATATTTAAAGTCACGGTTGTACCAGGTAAAAATCATTGCCGGATTGCTGAGAAAATCATCCTCCTGACTTCCAGGTTCTGTAATGGTTACTTCATTGTCTGTCTCAACATAGGTCCACATGGTTTTCCCATCATAAAATACAGTTGTGCCTGCTGTGCTGACTTTGTATTTATCACCTTTGATGATGATGCTCCCGTTGCTGGTGTTCTTGATATCTTCTTTGTGATCAACGACTACCAGTGAAAAATCAGCCTGAATAGATTGGTATTGTTTTGTTTTTGCTGCTACCCGGTCGAGTATCTCTTTTGCTGCCGGATCCTTTTGGGCAGCAAGTTGACACGAAACCGAAATGAGCAATGGGATTAAATATCTCATGGCTACAGTATTTATGTATTAAGCGTGTTCAAATATTGTTCCAAAGAATATTCATCTGAAAAAAATACCTGTCTGGGCTTACTGCCATCGGGTGCGCCAACAATGCCTGCCGCTTCAAGCTGATCCATTATTCTGCCTGCACGGTTATAGCCTATGGAGAATTTACGTTGTATCAAAGACGTTGACCCCTGTTGATGAAGCACTACAAGCCGGGCCGCTTCAAAGAACAGGCTGTCTTTTTTGGAAAGGTCTACCTCAGACATGTCTGTCGTGGTTTCCTCTACATACTCCGGAAGGTATAATGCAGTTGGAAAACCTTGCTGAAAAGAAATAAAATCTGTGATACTTTCGATTTCCGGAATGTCAATAAAAGCACATTGCAGTCTTGTCATATCGCTGCCCGGAGCAAAAAGCATATCTCCACGACCTATCAACTGGTTTGCTCCGGAGGCATCAAGGATGGTCCTTGAATCAATCATGGATGTCACCCTGAAGGCAATGCGGGCAGGAAAATTAGCCTTGATAACACCGGTGATAATATTGGTGGTGGGTCTTTGTGTGGCAATCACAAGATGAATGCCAATAGCACGGGCTAGTTGTGCCAGCCTTGCCAGAGGCGTTTCAACTTCTTTTCCGGCTGTCATAATAAGATCGGCAAATTCATCCACGATAACAACAATATAGGGCAGATAACGGTGCCCCTTTTCGGGATTGAGATTTCTTTTGATAAACTTGTGGTTGTATTCTTTGATATTCCTTACACCTGCCTTTTTTAACAGATCATATCGCTGATCCATCTCGATGGTGAGTGAATTCAGCGTATAAATCACCTTATGGGTGTCGGTTATTATAGCTTCTTCTGCATCAGGGATTTTTGCCAGATAGTGCTTTTCCAGCTTTGAATAGAGATTCAGCTCAACTTTTTTTGGATCAATCAGTACAAATTTAAGCTGAGAAGGATGTTTTTTATATAGGAGAGACGTGATAATACAGTTAAGACCAACAGATTTGCCTTGTCCGGTTGCTCCGGCAACAAGCAGATGTGGCATCCTGGCCAGATCAAAAACATAAGTTTCATTCGAAATCGTCTTTCCCAACGCAACAGCAAGATCATAGTTGCATTCCTGAAATTTTCTTGAACTTAGCACAGACCTTATTGATACCGTTTCAGGATTCTGGTTTGGTACCTCAATACCAATGGTGCCTTTACCCGGCATCGGTGCTATTATCCTGATTCCGAGGGCAGCCAGACTAAGCGCTATATCATCTTCAAGACTTTTTATTTTTGATATTCTCACACCGGGAGCCGGTACAATTTCGTACAGGGTTACAGTTGGCCCAATGGTAGCCTTGATTTTATCAATCTGAATTTTATAATTGGAAAGGGTTTCAACAATTTTATTCTTGTTTGTTACAAGTTCCTCATTGGTGACGTTTGGATTATCAGAATCGTGTTTGGCAAGCATTTCTAACGGTGGCATTTGGAAATGAGGCAGGTCAAGGGTTGGATCATAATCTTCCAATTGGTCATAATCCGGAAGATCTTCTTCGTCATCACCGTTTTCGCCGGGTTGTGCAACTGTTAATTCAACGTCTTCTTCCGGCTTTTTATCCTCTCCGGATTTTACGGATACTGACAAGCCTTGTTTTTCACGTGAAGGAAATTCAGTCTCAAACACCAGGTCATTGTCTTCGTCATTATCTGAAACTTCTGCAGATTTTTCCTGTCGTTGCTGTGAAGAGGTTTTCTCCTCAAACATATGACTTATCGGAGATGTCAGACTTTTTAAGAAAGATATAATCGTAGAAAAAGAATTCTGAAATGAAAAAATAATAAGGGCAAATGTGACTATAAGCAAAATAAACAGGGTGCCGATATTGCCGGAAAAAGCTCTGAGCCAGTCACTGAGGTATAAGCCATGACGTCCGCCCGGACCACTGCCCAAAAAGCCACCGGCATGACTGAATAAGTAACCCATCCATACCGATAACAGGATGGTTGACAAAAGAGCTATGGTGATGGTGCGACCCAGGGGGAGAATTTTAACATTCATCAGTTTAAGACCTGTAAGCATGAAAAGAAAAGGAACTGAAAAAGAAGCTATCCCAAACCATTTGTTTAAAAAAAGATTGGCAAACCATGCGCCAACTTTACCTGACCAGTTATCAACACGAAAGTCAGGGTTTGAAAACACTTTCTGCCATTCAAAACTTTGATCAATTTTCCAGGTAAAAAGATATGATATGAAGGCCAGAAATAACAAAACCGAAAATCCGGTCAGAACCAGACCAATTGTAACTTTAAAACGTACATCTTTGAAAATGGAAGTTTTTTTCCTGCCGTTACGTGTATTCGCTTTTGTCTTTTTTCTACCCATACCTTAAT
>JAFGTR010000093.1 GCA_016934055.1 Bacteroidales bacterium
AAGCGCGACAGGAAATTATTGTTAAACCGCCGGGAGTTAAAAAGGCTGTCGAAAAATGTTAAGGAAAAAGGGCTTACCATCATGGCTCTGCGTTTGTTCATTGCCGAAAACGGTTATGCCAAGCTGGAGGTAGCCCTGGCCAAGGGTAAGAAAGAATACGACAAGCGCAAGGATTTGAAAAAGAAGGATACAAAGCGGGAGTTGGACAGGATGATGAAGAGGTGAGGGAAGAAGGAAGAAGGAAGAAGGAAGGTATACAGTAAAAGGTAACCGGTAACCTGTGGTGTGGGTTATGAGGTGTGAGGGTTGTCGGTTGTTTTAATGGTTGCAGGTTATTATAGAAAGGCACAAGCGGACGCTTGCGCCAGTACAAGGGACATGCAAATCAACAAACCTGCCTGCCGTAGCGGCAGCGCAGGCAGGTCAACAAATCAACAAATATTTAGAAGACACAAGCGGACGCTTGCGTCAGTATGCGCCAGTAAAGAGAACACTATTTAGGGGCATAATCTATTGCCCCTGGCTTTAGCCAGGGGAAAGAAGAATATAAAAAATACTTCAAGCGGAAAGGAAGGGCAAACTTGGGTAAGAGAGGGAAAGAGTGTTTACAAGTCCGGGCTGGCTTGTCCCTCGTCCCTTATCCCTTTCTTACTGTGAGAAGAAGAAGTTGTTCAGCTCGTAAATATCATCGGCGGTGAGTGCAGATTGAAAGTCGAAGAATTTATCGATTTCCTTCAGCATCTCCTCGAATGAAATATAAGCGTCTTTATCAGCGTCTACATGTTTGAACTTATCGGGAATAGGCACTTTCCCTGTTCTTCTGCCTGCTGCTCCCTGGTTTATGTACATGTCAATTTCGTTCCTTCCGACGGCCATCGACTTATCGAGCAGGGCTATGAGGTCGCTTTCGGTTATTTCAACGCCTTCATCATTGACATAGGCTCCATGGCGTGAATAGATCTCCTGGTCGGCATAATCCGGTATGCCGTCATTGTCGGAGTCGACAGGGCAACCGAATGAATCGACAACAGCCCCCAAGGGGGTTCCGGGACACTCATCCCATCCGTCGAAGACGCCGTCAATGTCTTCATCGTCGAAGAATGTAGGATCAAATTCCACTTCACGGAACAGGCGTTCGACCTTTAGCATTTTTGGGGAGGAGAACAGGTCGAGATGGAAGGTGATATAGGTAAAATTATAGAAGTCATTCATTTTGTTCCCTATGATACCACTGGTGTTTTTATGACTTACGTGATCAAGCAGGTCGGAAAACGCGTAACAGAAAGAGTTTCCGACACGCAGCATCAAGCGTTCCGACAGCTGGAAGTCAAGTCCGATATCAAGCGGTATTACAAAGGCATATTGGGGATATTTTCCCAGTCCCCAGTCAGTATCACGGAGATTGGTCTCATAACTGAAATCGCGTTGCATCATAACACTTGTACTGGCATTCCCCGACAGTTGCGGAAGGTTCCGAATGGTTCCGTCATTCCAGTAATGGTACCGTTGTCCCGAAATTTCTTCATGTGTATCCGGGTTAATATATGTGCCAAAGCTGTCTGCTTTTGAATTAAACAGGGTTGTTGAAAAACCTATCGAGATAAAAGGGTGAAGTCTTTTGGTTTTCTTTTTATAAAAGTGGTCAAAATCATAATTGATATCGAAGCCGAAGTTATAGATGGTGGTCTGAAAATTAAAGTTGCGCATGGTGTCGGCATATGATCTCTCATTTCCTGTGAGTTTACCGCCTACAAAAAAGAAATCTGCCTTATAGTAATGGTTATTATCGATAAAGGTTGATATATTCACTTTATATCCCAGGGTTCCGATGGATGGAGAATAATAGTTGTTCTTAATATCGCCGAAATAGTTAAGTACACCAACGCCAAAGCCCACCACCGGTTTATAAACAGGGTTGATGTTTTCGACCTCCTCGTTCAGCAGTCTTTCGAGCTCATCTTCCTGTCCTTTCAAGCCGGTAAAAGAAAACAGGAGTGCAATAAAAAAGAAATATTGAAAACGTATAACCTTCATCGGTACCATCGTTGTTCAGTTATCATCAGGGCTTCCTGTACAGTAATGCGTGTGCCGCTGTTATAGGCGGAAACAAATGCATCTTTTATCGGTGTTGTATTCCAGATATGAACTCTGTAATCCCTGGCTTCCCTGTATATATCGAAAGAGCCAATGGAATATTTATGCCAGCCCTGATGAAGTTCTTTTCTGACCTCCTTGTCAAGGTTGAATTTTCTGAAATACCGTTCAACATTCACTGCTTTATGACCTGCGGCAATCTGTACCCGGTAATAAACGCCGGATTCAGGTTCCAGGGTATAGGAAAGAGAAGTCTTTGGTGTCTTTGGTTTTTCTTCGACTTTAACCGGTTCCTGCACGGGTGTTTCTTCAACTTTTGTTTCAGTAACGGCGAGCAGTGGTTCGGGCTCTGACACGGCATAGTCATCAGGGTGGTTTATCGCATCGGTGACCAGGTTGCTGATTTCGGCGTCTGAAAGGGCCATGAGGTTCTGGTCGCGTTCAACAATGCCAATACTTATGGTTTTATCTTCAACCATGTAAGAAAAGGTACCTTTCAGACGTGGAGGGTCGAGTTCAGCCTGATTTTTGGGAATAAGCCTGTAAGACACGTTAAAATATCTGTCGTTTGGCAGGTTCATCCAGAGAAATTTAGCGGTCTGGTTCTTGAAGGTGAATATGGCGTCCCTTGTCTCCAGGGCCACGGCAGTATATCCTTCGGGCACGGTTTCTTCCACTTTGGCAAATCTCTTTTTATCTTCTTTGTTGACCAATACATTAACAATATATTCATTGCCGGCGGTTCCGGGATAAGGTTTCTGACGGATGCATGCGATGTTGGCTGCTTCTTCTGATGCAGGAGTGACCCTGGGGATGTATCGTTTTTCAAATTCACTGATATCAACGATCAGTGACGGGTCGACATCCGGTGATGGCAATATGGTGATATATTGCGGTGTGGCATCAACTGATTTACGTTCATTGTTGTCGATGTAGGAAAATTTACCACCCAGGTCAAAGGTGCCTTTCAGGCGCGGGTCAACCTTTATCTTATAGGTGACAGTTACCTCATCTTGTTGGGGCATCCTCAGCCATATAAGACGAAGCCGGTTTTCGGAAAAAGTAAAATCAGCGTTGGCTGAATTGGCTGATAGCGCTTCCAGTCCCGGCGGTATGTTTTGCTGAAAGCGGGAAAACCCTTCCAGGTCAACTTTGTTAAGAGTGATCTGAACTTCAAATTCTGTTCCTGCTGTAACTTCAGCGGGTGCCTGAAGGTTAACAGAGACACTGCCCGGAAATATTTGTAAGACCAGAATTACTATTATATTGACAAGCGGTAAAAGGATTTTAACCATCAATTTAACAATTAGTCAAATAAAAATAATTATTTCAGTGTATATTATCATATAAAATTATAAACAATTGTGTTCATAATAAAATAATAATGAATTGAAGTAAAGCCGCTTGTTGTCGTTCATTAAATATTAAAAATTCGGACTGAGTATATATTTTGAATAAAAATCGTTGATATGCGAAACAGCATCATCAGCGGTATCAACAAGTTTGAACAGGTCAAGGTCTTCGGGACTGATGTTGTGTTCAGATTCCAGCATGGTTTCTTTTATCCATTGTATCAATCCGTTCCAGTATACCTTACCGATAAGGACGATGGGAAACCGTCCTATTTTTTCGGTTTGGATAAGGGTTAAGGATTCAAAAAGTTCATCAAAGGTACCAAATCCGCCGGGCAGCACAACAAATCCCTGGGCATATTTCATAAACATGACCTTACGGACAAAGAAGTGGTCGAAGGTGATCAGCTTATCGGAATCGATAAACAGGTTAGGTTCCTGTTCAAAGGGCAGGTCAATGTTAACACCTACCGAGCGGCCTTTACCTCTTTTGGCACCCAGGTTTGCGGCTTCCATAATGCCGGGGCCTCCGCCTGTTATGATGCCATATCCAAATTGTGTCAGTTTGAACGCTATATCTTCTGCCAGCTTATAATACTTGGATCCGGGTTCTGTGCGGGCCGATCCGAATATAGATACACAGGGCCCGATACGGGCAAGTTTCTCATAGCCTTCCACAAATTCCGACATGATCTTGAAGATATTCCAGCTGTCGGCGGTTTGGATCTCCTGCCAGTCTTTCTTTTTAAAAGCATCAATTATTTTTTCCTCGCTGCTTGTCATAAGTACAATACGTTTTTTATTATTATCTATACGGTTATTCAAATATCGGGTTTGTAAAATAGTTAATTTTTTGTGAACGTTGACAATTCCAGTTCCTGTTTTAAGAACCGGGCTGTGTAACCTGAGGGATGAAGGCTGACTTCCTCAGGAGATCCGGCACAAATGATTTCGCCGCCCCGGGCTCCTCCTTCAGGTCCAAGGTCGATAATATGATCAGCTACTTTGATTACCTCCATGTTGTGTTCAATCACAATAACAGTATTTCCTTTGTCGACGAGGCGGTTCAGCACTTCAAGCAATACGCGTATATCTTCAAAATGAAGGCCGGTGGTGGGCTCATCGAGGATATAAACGGTCTTCCCGGTATCTTTCTTTGCCAGTTCGGCAGCCAGCTTAACACGTTGCGATTCACCGCCCGACAGCGTTGTGGAAGGCTGCCCCAGGGTAACATAGCCAAGGCCTACCTGCTTCAATGCAACCAGTTTCTTAAGTATAGAGGGTATATTTTCAAAGAATTCAACAGCCTGGTTAATGGTCATATCGAGCACATCACTGATGTTCTTACCTTTATATCGCACTTCAAGGGTTTCGCGATTGTATCGACGTCCGTTACACACACTGCATTCGACATAAACATCAGGGAGAAAATTCATCTCAATTGTCTGAACACCGGCTCCCTGGCAAACCTCGCACCGGCCTCCTTTTACGTTAAAGGAGAAACGGCCTGCCTTGTATCCCCGTATTTTGGCTTCACGGGTTTGTTCAAAAAGTTTACGGATGTCGGAGAACACACCGGTGTAGGTGGCGGGATTGGATCGTGGTGTCCGTCCTATCGGCGCCTGATCGACTTCGATCACCTTGTCGACGTCTGACAATCCTTCAATGCCTTCATATGGCAGGGGTTGCAATGATGATCTGTAGAAATGACGGCTCAGTACCGGATAAAGTGTATCATAGACCAGGGTGGATTTCCCGCTTCCTGAAACACCTGTTATACATATGAATTTACCAAGCGGAAATTCAACATCGATCTTTTTCAGGTTGTTACCTGAAACACCCCTGAGGATCAGTGATTTCCCATTGCCTTTTCTCCTTTCAGAAGGCATTTTAATCACTTTGTCATGTTTCAGATATTGTGCTGTCAGCGAATTGCTGTTCATAACCTCTGCCGGGGTTCCGGCAACACAGAGTTTCCCGCCGTGCTTGCCGGCAAAAGGTCCGAGGTCTACAATATAATCGGCATTAAGGATCATTTCCCTGTCGTGTTCGACCACAATAACTGAATTGCCTGAATCGCGCAATTCCTTTAACGCCTGAATGAGTCTGTGGTTATCACGCTGGTGCAGTCCTATGCTTGGTTCATCGAGGATGTATAATACATTCACCAGTTCCGAACCAATTTGTGTGGCCAGCCTGATGCGCTGACTTTCACCGCCTGAGAGGCTTCCTGAGCTCCGGTTCAGTGAGAGGTAATCGAGACCGACATCAAGCAGAAATTTAATACGGGACTTCAGCTCTTTAATAATTTCAGTGCCTATTTTACGCTGACGGTCAGTCAAGTATTCGTCAACCGCATTAAACCACCGGTAAAGTTCACTGATCTCCATAGAGGACAGTTCAAAAATGTTGCGGTCGTGAATTCGGAAATGAAGGGCTTCTTTTTTGAGCCGTGCCCCTTTACATTCGGGGCATGTGACTTTACGGATGAACTGATCAGCCCATTTTTCATTTTCTGATCCGTTCCCTTCCTGGTGGTTTGCAACATAGTTGACAATGCCCTCAAAGCTGAGAAAGTAATTTGTTGACAGGCCGATGGGTGTGTTTTCAAGCTTGAATGTTTCTTCAGAGCCGTAAAGGATAACATTCAGACCGTCTTCAGGAATGTCGCGGATGGGTGTATTCAGCGTAAAGTGATATTTTCTGGCAATGGCTTCCATCTGCCAGAATATGAGGCTGTGTTTATAAGGCCCCAGCGGCTGGATGCCTCCTTTTTTTATGCTGAGTTCAGGTTTTGGAATAATTTTGCCAATATCAACTTCATTGATGGTCCCCAGTCCGTTACAGCGTTGACAGGCACCCTGGGGCGAATTAAACGAAAAGGTATGTGGCGCCGGTTCATTGTATGATATTCCTGTGGTTGGGCACATCAGTTGACGACTGAAATACCGGATGTTTTCCCTGCCTGCTTCAAGCACCATCAGAATGCCTTTCCCGTGCTGCATGGCAAGTGAGACTGAGCTTTTCAGCCGTTCTTTATCTTTTGCGAGGACTTCAAGTTTGTCGATGACTATTTCAATAAAATGGGTTTTGTACCGGTCGACTTTCATACCATGCCTTATCTCAACTAGTTCACCGTCGATCCTCACATTCAAAAAGCCTTTCCTTCGTATTTGTTCGAACAGTTCTTTGTAATGTCCTTTTCGTCCTTTTACCATAGGTGCAAGCAAATAAACCTTACGGTTACGAAATTTTTCCATGATGAGCCCGATGATCTGCTCATCGGTGTATTTGACCATGGGCTCGCCGGTGTTATAGGAATAGGCAATGCCGGCCCTTGCAAACAGCAACCTGAGAAAATCATATATCTCGGTAATGGTGCCGACCGTTGACCTCGGATTTTTGCTGGTTGTTTTCTGTTCGATGGAAATAACAGGACTGAGGCCGGTGATTTTATCCACATCAGGTCTTTCCATATTACCGAGAAACTGGCGGGCATATGCTGATAATGTCTCCATGTACCTGCGCTGCCCTTCAGCATAGATAGTATCAAAGGCCAGTGATGATTTACCACTTCCGCTGAGCCCCGTAATTACAACAAGGTTGTTGCGGGGTATGTTAACATCAATATTTTTCAGGTTGTGTACCCTTGCCCCCAGTACCCGGATCTCACCATTTTCAACGGCTTTCCGTTTTTTATGGGGGAGCAGGGTTTTACTGCGGGCTGCCGCCATCGGGTTCTTCATTTATTCCGGCTGTCAGGTCAGCGTAATTGCGGTTGCTGTCCAGCGGTATCTTAATCAGGTATGTCTTCCCGGATTTGTTGGTGAGGTGGTTATCTCTCAGCCAGGGATTAAAAAGCTTCAGAAGTTTATAGTTGATGGAATAACTGCCTGCAAACCGGGCAATGTTTGTTATTCCTGTGTCAACTTTTACCTCCTCGAAAGGCAGAACAGGATAGTAATCCTCATCCTGAATATGAAAGCTAAAATTCTGAGGATCTTCCGTAATCAGTTTGAAGGCCAGGATTCGAAACACATAGCGTGCTGTTTCTTCATTCAGCAACAGATTATAATAGTTGTCCACTTGCTGTCTTTCTATCTGGTTATCAATGCCTTTGCGCCCAACATTGTAGGATGCAGCTGCCAGCGTCCAGTTTTTATATTGTTCATAAGATTTCAGGAAGAATTTACAGGCAACTTCCGTTGATTTCTCAAGATGATAGCGCTCATCCACTTCATTGTTGACTTCAAGTCCGTATTCTCTGGCTGTACCTTCCATGATCTGCCATACCCCGGTAGCTCCTGCTGGTGATCTTGAATTCTCAAAATTGCTCTCTGCCATAGGAATGTATTTGAAGTCAGAAGGGATGCCGTATTTTTCCAGTATAGGTTCAATAATGGCAAAATAGCGCTTTGTCTTTTTGAGAACAAGGAGTGTATGTGAATGCCAGTATGCATTCACAAGGAGTTCTTTGTCAAGACTTTCTCTTGTGTCAAAATTTTTAAGAGGCACCGGTTCACCGGCAAAAGTCATTTCATCCGGGATTATGCAGGGTGCGGCCACCTGAACAGGTCTTTCGTTATCAGGATATTCCGTGCCGTCTTTTTCTGAAAAACTCTGAATGGCTAACATTGCAACGCCAAGTATCATACCTGAAAGTATATAAATAACAGGTGATGCAGATTTCTTTACCCAGTTGATGATCATAATGAACTCCTCCGTGTTGTGTTAATCTTTTTCTGCTGCACGGTGTTTCCGTCCTCATATCCGGAAACAATCGCTATATCTATACTACGATATTTCATCGGGCAGGTTTCAATGCAGGGCGTTAAAAATCTTATGTTTTAAATGTTCCTTTTCCGGTGAAAAGCAAAAATAGTTAAAATAGGATAAGAAGCAAGAAGCAAGAATAAAGATCAAAGATCAAAGATCAAAGATCAAAGATAAAAGACTGCATGACTGCAAGACTTCATGACTGCATGACCTGTCTGATGGCAAACAGGCTGCACGACTAAATGAAATTACGACTTTATGACCACCTGTTGTAAATCCTCAAAACCCTCAAACTCTCAAACCTTTATTATTTCGGTGACATACGGTATAAGAAGATGGCAATGATGGCGAAAAGGACATTTGGGATCCAGGCTGCGATAAAAGGACTGAATGCTCCGGAGATGGCAAACTGGGCAGAGAACTGAAGAAACAGTATGTATGAGAAGCTGATCAGCAAACCGATGCCTATCTGCATGCCAATGCCGCCTTTTACTTTGCGCGATGAGACTGAAACGCCTATAAGGGTGAGGATAAATGTGGAAAACGGAAATGAAAACCGTTTATGCTTTTCGATAAGCAATTCATCAAGATTAGGGGCACCCTGCATCCGTTGTGTTTTGATAAACCGATTCAGCTCAGGCAGGTTCATGGCCTCAACAGCATTTTCACGCCGCCGGAATTCTTCGGGTGTAATGTTCAATGTGGTGTCGATGCTTCTGCCTGATGTTATGATTTGTTTTTCTCCCTGGTAATCTCTTATCAGATAATCCCTTATTCTCCACTTCCGGGTTGTGGAATCCCATCTGATTTCCCTGGATAACAGTTTAGAGACCAGTTCGCCGTTTTCAAACTTCTCCATGGAAAATTTTCTGCCACTGTTGTTATAGGTGTTAAAATTCTCAAGATAGATATAGATACCGGGTCGGATCTGTTTATGAATATTTCTTTCGTTAAAAACCCTGGGTGACCTGTGGTAATATTGCTCCTCAAAGGCCAGTTTCTTGGCAGAGGCATGTGGAATGATGAAATTATTAAGGGTAAAAGAAAAAATGGTGATGATAGAGGCTGCAATGAAATAGGGGTATAAAATACGATTAAAACTCACGCCGTTGCTAAGAATTGCTATGAATTCAGTGTTATAAGCCATTCTGGAGGTGAAATAAATAACGGCTATAAAGGTAAAGAGATGACTGAACAGTGAGGCGAAATACGGAATAAAGTTCAGGTAATATTCAAATATCACTTTGTTCAGCGGAGCTTTGCTTTCCAGGAAGTCATCGATCTTCTCCGAGAAGTCAAAGACCACTGCAATAGCCATTATTAAGGCAATAGAAAAGAAGAAAGTACTCAGGAACTTCCGGATAATGTAACGGTCGATTATAAGCAGAGCCGGCCGTCTTATAATCTTGTTGATAACTGTTGTATCATTTGTTTTTTCCATGTGCCAAAAATTCCTTCCGTTATTTTTCTCCGGGCTTCTTCCATCAGTCCCATAAAAAAGCCAAGGTTGTGCAGGGTGGCAATTTGTGCACCGAGAATCTCGCCCGAGATGACAAGATGACGCAAATAAGCCCTGGAATATTGTGTATCTGCAAAAATTATTCCATGTTCATCCACCGGCGAGAAGTCATCCTTCCATTTCCGGTTACGGATGTTAATGACCCCATTCCTGGTAAACAACATGCCGTTCCTTCCATTCCGGGTTGGAATCACACAATCGAACATGTCAATACCTCTGCTGATGGACTCAAGTATGTTCACCGGTGTGCCGACACCCATTAAGTAACGGGGTTTATCTTCCGGAAGTATTTCTGTTACGATTTCCACCATTTCATACATCAGATTTTCCGGTTCACCCACTGAAAGACCGCCAATGGCATAACCCTGTGCATCGTATTGTGTTACTTCAGTGGCCGATTGTCGTCGTAAGTCGGGATAAGTGCTTCCCTGGACAATAGGGAAAAAGGCCTGGGTATAGCCATATAAGTCCCGGCTCATAGTATACTGCCGGAAACCTCTTTCTAACCAGCGGTGTGTAAGTCCGGTTGATTTTGCCGCATAACGATGATCGCAGGGATAGGGAACGCATTCATCAAAGGCCATCATAATATCAGCGCCTATCAGTCGTTGGATATCAACGATGTTTTCGGGCGTGAATTTATGTTTTGATCCGTCAATATGTGAGCTGAAGACCGCTCCATCTTCCGATAACTTACGGTTTTCAGCCAGTGAAAAAACCTGGTAGCCCCCGCTGTCAGTAAGGATAGGTTTTGACCAGTTGATGAATTTATGCAGTCCGCCTGCTTTGGCAATAACATCAGTCCCGGGACGCAGGTAAAGATGATAAGTGTTGGCCAGCATGATCTGTGCTCTGACATCATCGTGTAATTCACGCTGGTGTACAGCCTTAACTGTACCTGCCGTTCCGACAGGCATAAAAAAAGGTGTCTTTATTTCACCGTGACCGGTAGTGATGGTGCCGGTACGTGCCCTGGTGCTTTTGTCTTTATTTTCAAGCGTAAACTGCATCTGGCTCTGATCGGCGGCAAAGATAGGGAATAAATGGGAGTGGACAAAGGGGGAGGGTGGTCTGATGGTCTGCTGGTCTACTGGTCTTCTGGTCTGCTGGTCTACTGGTCTTCTGGTCTACTGGTCTTCTGGTCTTCTGGTCAGGAAGCCTGTTAAGCTGTTAGTTGCTGATCTTTGATCTTTGATCTTGCTTCTTGGTCTTATCTGCCTGCCGGCGAGGCAGGTTGCCGGTTGCAATTGTTGTAATGGTTGTAGTGGTTTGATGATAAACCTGATATTTCTGAAATTCTTATTTCAGGTTTACTTGTTTTCGAGCAAAATCTTTAATAAAATTGTCGGTCGTTGATTCAAATATATGGATATTACGGTTATTAAAAACTTTGTTGCTGACAATCAGCTATATATATTAGCTGGTTTTTTTCTTTTTTTCCTGCTGATCCAGCTTGTATATTATCTGGGTATTTATGCCAGGCTTGTTTTTTACAGGCATAAACAGTCTGCCGGATTAAACGAACCGGTTTCTGTTATCATATGCGCACGAAATGAAGCCGATAATCTGGAGAAATATCTTCCGGCTGTTTTATCCCAGCATTATCCGGAATTTGAAGTTATCGTTGTGGATGATGGTTCGTCGGATGATACGGAATTTCTTTTGCGGCGTATTGCGGAGCGATATCCTCATTTGCGGACAACAACAATACGCGAAGACAAAAAATTCACACACGGTAAGAAACTGGCTGTTACTTTAGGCATCAAGGCCGCTAAATACGATATCCTGTTATTCACTGACGCCGATTGTGAACCTGCCAGTGATCAATGGCTGAAAAAGATTGTTACGAAATTTACCGCAGGCAGGGAGATTGTACTTGGTTATGGAGGTTATTTCAGTCATAAAGGGCTTCTGAACAAATATATACGCTATGATACGCTTTTCATAGCCATGCAGTATCTGAGTTTTGCATTAAGTGGATTTCCCTACATGGGTGTCGGACGCAACATCGCTTACCGCAAATCATTCTACCGGAAAACAGCAGGCTTTAGCAAGCATTTGCATTTGTTTTCAGGTGATGATGATTTATTCGTTAACGAAAATGCTGACAAACGGAACACAACCGTTGAATTCTCACACGAAAGCCATACCCGCTCTGTCCCCGGTGATTCATTCAGTAAATGGTGGCGGCAGAAAAAAAGACATCTGACAACGGCTCCGCTCTATAAAGGCAAACATAAGTTACTTCTGGCTCTTGAGCCATTGAGCCGTCTGTTTTTTTATGTTTTTTTTGCTGTGCTTTTATGCTTCCCCGAATTACAGCTCATGGCACTCGGTGCTTTTGCTTTCCGGCTGGTCATACAGCTTATTATCATTAAACAGTCAATGATCCGTTTAAAGGAGAATAATTTATTACTTTATGTGATATTGTTTGATGTTTTTGCTTTGTTTATTAACTTTGTACTTTTTGTAACTAACCGTATAAGAGTGAGAAACCGTCAATGGAAGTAAACGTCAATTTATCCGAGAAAGCGCAGCGTGATTTTTTTTTGGTGCAGCGGGCCACAAGCGGTGATCAGAAGGCATTTGCCGAATTAATGGATCGATACAGGGATGCTATTTATTATATGTTATTGAGAATGGTTAATAATGCCAGTGATGCTGAAGATCTTACTATTGAAGCTTTTGGAAAAGCATTTAAGAACATAACCCAATATGCTCCTAATTATGCTTTCAGCACCTGGCTGTTTAAAATAGCCACCAACAATTGTATTGACTTTATCCGTAAGAAGAAGGCCAATCATGTATCACTTGATCATAACAACGAAGAGCATGAAAAAGCCAGCATGGACATCCAGGCCCCGGTGATGGATCCGGAGGAAAATCTTATCAATGAACAGAAGATAAAGCTGATGCGGTCGGTGGTGTCGAAACTGAAACCGCGCTACCGGAAGCTGATTGAACTCAGGTATTTCAATGAGTTATCCTATGAAGAAATCGCCGAAGAGCTGGAGTTACCCATTGGCACAGTAAAAGCGCAATTGTTCAGGGCCCGTGAGCTGTTGTATAATATTCTGAAAAATACAAGCGGGAAGATGTAAGCTTCCCGTTTTTTGTTTATGCACATCATAAAGCAACATTTTCCTGCCCTGTCTCCGCTTCAAAAGGAACAGTTTCATGCATTGCAACCGTTATATGAATACTGGAATGCACGGATCAACGTGATCTCAAGAAAGGATGCGGAAAATCTGTACCTTCATCATGTGTTGCATTCCCTGGCCATTGCAAAGATCATTGATTTCAAACCCGGGACCGTAATCCTCGATGCCGGGACGGGCGGAGGATTTCCGGGAGTTCCGCTGGCCATTTATTTTCCACTGGTACAATTTATCCTTATGGATTCCATTGCCAAGAAGATGAAAGTGGTAGAAGCCGTGATAAGGGAGCTGAAGCTGGAGAATTGTATACCCCTGACCGGCCGGGTTGAAAAGCTGAATAATAAGGTTGATTTTGTTGTGGTAAGGGCGGTCACTGATATGGCCACATTGCTGAAATGGACCGGAAAAAATATTAGGCCGGGAGGAAACAACACACTGAAAAACGGCTTACTGGCGCTGAAGGGCGGGGAACTGGATGAGGAATTAAAAGCTGTGTCTTCCGAGGTTAATGTATTCAACATCAGCGATTATTTTGGCGAACCGTTTTTTGAGACGAAGAAGGTGGTGTATGTGGAGGGGGTGGTTGTCTGAACTTGGATTTGTAGGATTTGTAGAATTTTAGGATTGTTAGTCTGAACTTGGATTTGTAGGATTTGTAGAATTTTAGGATTGTTAGTCTGAATTGGGATTTGTTGGATTTGTGGGATTGTTGGATTGTTAGTCTGAATTTGGATTTATGGGATTTTAGGATTGTAGGATTATGAGTGGCTGCGTTTGGATGAGTTTGTGCTTTGGGTTGATAACGGGTCAGATACGCTTTTCTTTTGTTACAAACAGTTCGCCACTATGTGGCTTAGAAGAAAGCATTCATAAAGAATAATTGAAAAACTTGTTATTCTTCCTGGGACAATAATTATCAATTATTGAGGGACTCTTATATAAAATAACGTTGTTAATAGATTAATCAACCCAGCCTCGTAAGGAGCATACAATTTGCAGCAAAACAAAGGAAATGAATCGGCCCGGCTCCGTAGGAGCATCCTGTTTGTAGCAAAACAAAAGAAAACCATCAATCCAAGCTCCGTAGGAGCGCACTGTTTGCCGCATAATAACATTATGGAGAGAAGATCATCGCCAGGTCTGCCCATCCGTCAGACGAGGATGGATGATCGTCAGCTTGTCAATGAACTTTATGCCCAATCACAAGTTTGACAAATATTTTACGCAACAATTATAATCTATATAAAAGCCCGGTCCGAATCCCAATTCAAGGTGTTTCAGCAGACGATTAATTCACCATCACCTCCTTATTTAGAATCATTCTAAATTTCATTGCATTATTGACTCGTATTGTATTTTTTTTTTTTTTTTTTTGTATAAAAATGCAATACGTTCATCGGAAGGATTGATCAATGGCATTGCCCGGAAGTGAAAGTTTATGTGGAAGATGAAAGGGCACTGCCGAAGCATAACGTGATTTCATGGTAATTTAAAACGCATGCATTTTTCACAGGAGGAAGATTGAACCCGATAAGGTTCGTAATAATTGTAATTTGGGTTACATGAGTACCCAACCTTAATAGAGGTAAGGGCCAAACTGCATATAAACCTTATAAATATATTCATTTCTATGAAAACTCTGAAAAGATTGCTGACACTGGCTCTGACAGCCGGCATGTTTTGTTTCTGTCATAGTCAGACCATTTACTTCGGTTACGATGATGCAGGAAACCGAATCACACGATCAATATCGCTGAAATCTACTTCACAAGGTGACAGTATCTACCA
>JAFGTR010000094.1 GCA_016934055.1 Bacteroidales bacterium
GGAAATCAGGGATAGAAAGGAGAAACAGTAATATTAGTAAGAATCAAGAGCCAAGAACCAAGAGCCAAGAACCAAGAGCCAAGAATCAAGAACCAAGCATAAATATCAAATAATTACAGGATTTATATATGGCAAACATACTTGTTATCGATGACGAAAAAAGCATCCGTAATACCTTACAGGAAGTACTGGAATATGAGAAGCATAAGGTAGAATTAGCCACTAACGGACCGGAAGGGATTGAACTCTTTGCTAATGGCTCTTTCGATATTGTATTGTGTGATATTAAAATGCCCGGGATGGATGGTCTGGAAACACTCGAAAACCTGATGCAGAAGTCGGGTGAGGTGCCTGTGATCATGATCTCCGGCCATGGCAATATTGACACGGCTGTTGAGGCTATCAAAAAAGGGGCCTATGACTTCATTGAAAAGCCTCTTGACCTTAACCGCCTGCTGGTAACCATACGCAATGCCACAGAGCGTACTGAACTTGTCACAGAGACTAAGATACTGAAAAAGAAAATCAGCAAGGCTTATGATATTGTTGGAGAATCACCTGCTATCGTAAAAGTCAAAGATATGATTGAAAAGGTTGCGCCTACGGATGCCAGGGTTTTGATAACGGGAGCAAACGGTACAGGCAAAGAGCTGGTTGCCCGGTGGCTTCATGAGAAAAGCCAGCGTGCCGGCATGCCTTTTATCGAAGTAAATTGTGCTGCCATTCCTTCCGAACTGATCGAAAGCGAATTGTTCGGACATGAGAAGGGCGCTTTTACTTCAGCCATTAAGCAACGAAAAGGCAAATTCGAACAGGCCAACGGCGGCACTTTGTTTCTTGATGAAGTGGGTGATATGAGCCTTTCTGCGCAGGCCAAAGTATTGAGGGCCCTGCAGGAACATAAGATATCAAGGGTGGGCAGCGACAAGGATATTGAAGTCGATGTAAGGGTCATTGCTGCGACCAACAAAAACATGAAAGAAGAAATTGAAAAGAAGACTTTTCGGGAAGACCTTTATCACAGGCTGGCAGTGATCCTGATCAATGTCCCTTCACTGGCAGAGCGGAAAGATGATATTCCCCTTCTGGCCGAACATTTTAATGAACTGATCGGCGATGAATACGGCAGGCCCAGGAAAACCATTACGCCGGATGCCATTGCTGAATTACAGAAGCTAACATGGACAGGCAATATCAGGGAATTCAGGAATGTTCTGGAAAGGCTGATCATCCTGTGCGATAAGGAAGTTACCGGTGAGGATGTAAAAGCTTATGCACAGCCTGTTTCGCGATAATGAGATTTTGGGAAGATTTATTATATTTTTCTAATGGAATGGATATTACTGAATTAAATAATTTAAACTTCGACATTAATTCAAGACATCCCTGGGAAAGGGCAAGGCTGAAAATCATCATCAGGTTTTTAAAATCAATCATCAGAAGAATTGAAAATCCCGCTCCTGTTATTTTTGATATCGGCAGCGGTGATGCTTTTGTTGCTTTCAATGTGGCGAAGACATTTCGTGGTTGTGAAATTCATGCCGTTGATACAGCATTCAATGCTGATAACAAGTCAGAAATCAGTAAAAGGACAAAGAATGTAAAATTATTTCTCTATGATGATATCAATAGCATTACACTTGAACCCGGAAAAACGGCCGATATTGTTCTGCTGCTTGATGTGATTGAACATGTTGAAGATGATACAAAATTATTAACTGATCTGGTCAACTTTAAGCATATCTCAAAGGATACCGTTTTTATAATTACAGCACCGGCTTTTCAGGGACTTTATTCTTCTCATGATAAATTCTTAAAACATTACAGGCGGTATTCAAGAAAATCGCTGGAAAACGTATTGAAAATATCAGGACTTCAACCCTTAAAATCCGGATATTTTTTCTTTGTTTTGCTTTTCCCGAGGATATTCCGATTATGGATGGAGAAATTGAAACGGGTGAATGCTTCCGAAAAAGGGATCGGGCAATGGAAAGCAGGAAGCCTCATTTCCTGGTTTTTTTACATAGTGCTTATGACTGACTACTTTTTATGCCGTTTTTTTTCAGCCACCGGCATTAATATTCCAGGTTTATCTGTTTATGCCTTATGCAAACCTGTGCGATAATCATACCATGTTATAATGAATCCACGCGGTTAAATTTTGATTTAATCGATAAATACTTATCTGAACATGATGATGGTGTATTGGTTTTTGTAAATGATGGCAGCACAGATGATACATCTGAATTACTGGATGAATTTAAAAGCCGTGATCCGGCAAGAATATATATTATTGATCTGAAAGTCAATTCCGGCAAAGCACAGGCCATCCGCTCGGGAATGTTGTTTGCACTGGATAAAATTAAACCTGCCTATATAGGATATTTTGATGCGGATCTCTCGACACCGTTCAGTGAAATTGACAGAATGTTCACCTTGCTGGATAGGAACGAAAAGACAAAAGTCATTTTTGGTTCAAGGGTGAAAAGAATGGGCAGCATAATTGAAAGATCGTTAATCAGGCATTATGCGGGCAGAATTTTTGCCACACTTGTCAGTATGCTGCTTGGTCTGCCTGTATATGATTCACAATGCGGGGCCAAAGTGATGACAGCTGAAAGGGCATCAGCCTTATTCAAAGATGCTTTTTTAACAACCTGGCTGTTTGATGTTGAATTGTTGTTCAGGTATAAAAATCATTTCGGAACTGATAAAGCCTTATTGGAAATATACGAATACCCGTTATATGAATGGAAAGCAAAAAAAGGGAGCAGGATCAGGATTTTTCATCTTCTGTTCATACCGATAGACCTGATAAAAATATACAGACATTATAAAAGTGCAAAAAACTGATAATTGTTAATCAAATCCTTATTCCGTTCTTTCAATGGAAAGGTCATCAAAATAAGCCGGTAATTCCGGATCATTGTTCCAGCAATAAATCTTTAGATCCTGCATATGAGATTCCATGGGTATTATGAGGTCAATCTCTATTTTATGCCAGTTATTTTCATTTGATGATGTGTTCTTATTATACAGGTAAAGTTTTTCCTTATCATTAGCCGCAACCACCAAACCTGCATCATGGTTGCCGTTATCATATTTCCATACGCTTATCCGGTAGTGATCACTGGTATCAACTTCACTTAAGCTAATGGTCATGCCATATGGATTATCCTTTGTTAACTTTCCGGAGTATATACCGGATCGGGCAAAATCAGCAGACTGTGTATTGGCGTTACCTGCTTTAAAGCCATCTTTGCTGACAAAGAATTGGCCTGTATTATCTAAAACTTCGGCATTAAAGCATATTGCAAATGGTTCAATACCCAATATTGAATCATATTCAACCTCATAAATAACCTCACGTGTTTTTTCAAAAGTAATAACCGTATCAATTTTTGTGTCAATTTGCCTGTTTATCCCTTGTAATTTATGATAAAGCATGTTTTCTAAATGAGGATCACCCGAAAAGAGCACAATACTATTGTACTTTTTCAGAAGTTCGATATAGAAATATGTATTATCCCAATGGAAGAACTTGTTGTTCCACGTATGAAATGAGTATATATTGGGATATATTTTTTTTAATTCTTCAGCATATTTATTTTTTATCTCGCCCCTGCACCATCCCATACCGTAAAAACACCCGTACGCTGTATACGGTGCCCCGTAATAATTCGGAATTAGAAGAGTAGGTTGATCTTTATCGTATTTTTCTTGAATGTATTTCATTGTGTTCAGGCAGTTCTCTTTTTTGATCATGTTGCCGGGACGCCAAGCAACCCGGGTTTTAACTTCATGAAAAAGAAAGTAGCTGAGAATTATTACGGCAGGAACCGCTATAATTGATTTAAACCGTTTTGATATATTCCTTGTAAAAATTGAAAACACAAAATAATATCCCGGAATACTTAACAGCAGTGCAATTGTCATGTAGTAAAACTTGAATTGCTTTGAAACCAATAATATGGTAATTGTCATTATGATAGCAATTCCAAGAAGGATTTTGTGAGCCTTATCGTTTTTCTCTTTTATTTTCAGAAAAGGCAAATAATATAAGATACTGCCCGATACAATAATCGGATAAGTTTTGAGAAACAGACGGTCAGTAGTGAAAATGCTTTTGAGATTAGGTAAGTAATCATTGAATGAAATGATGGTCTTTGGCCCCTGGCCATATTGCCCGCTGTGTAAAAAATTGTTAATATAAAAATCACGAAATTCAACCCAGTGGTTGAAAATGGGGAATGCCAGTATTATAAATGCAATCATTGAAACAATCACATATAATCCTTTCTTTTTATATCCGGGTAAAAGCAGAAAAGGGATAACAGCGATGGTTACATACATTAACTTGGTTGCTGCTATCAAGCCAGTAAGAATAGAGAAGCTTATTAAATACCTGTCCAGTAATTCAGATTTTTTATCCTGATATTTGGTATATCGATATAAAAGCAGAATCAACAACAATAGGCTTATTACGATCAGGTTTTCAACAAGAATAGGACGCATTATATCAATAAGTATCCAGGAAACAAAAGGAGTGAGTTGAAAGAAAAGACCTGTAAATAAACTATTTGATGCTTTGTAAACAAAGAATCCCAGTATAAACAAGGTCATGCACTGAATTGCAATTAATGTTGTATTGATGGCACTTAAATAAACATCGGGATTTTTCATGACGTCAGTTATCAGGGGATCCTGAGACCGGAATAAATGCACGATGCCCATTACAATGGAAGAAAACAAGGAAAGAGGGGTCCCCGGGCCCAATACCAGAAATGGCCAGGAAAAGTTACAAATGTTAAGGCCATCAAATAAATAAGCATAAACCGGATCGGTACTGTATAAATGATAAAAGCCTGTTTCACTTTTCATCAACATGCCTAAATAAAAAAGCAGGCATGGCAATATGAGAAAAGCAATGATGAAAAGTATTTTCTTGTTTTCAATCTTTATCATATTGTATTATTACGTAGAACCCAAAAATAATGGGTATTTTCTATTATTTGCATTTTAATTTCTAATTTTTTCATCGGTTATGTCTGAATGCCATAATCTATCTCATATGCAGATAACAGAAAAGAATAATCAGGGTGATGGATTTAAGAGTAAACGTCAAGGAATAATGCTGGTTTTTCAATATCTGAAAATATTTTTACCTGATTTTTCGGAAGAGTGCAGATTATCATGTTTGTCTGTTATGCCTTTTATGCATTGAGGATAGGGTTTTTCCATATTCTTTTGTATTTTTAGCGCAGATTGAAGGTAAACATAAATGGCTCTCAATATTTCCCAAAAGGTAAATGTTCTCAGGTGTTTTGTAAATGATATATTAGTTTGGTAACATTGAAATAATATGATTCAGAATAAGAATATTTTTATAACAGGTGGAGCGGGTTTTATTGCCAACACTTTAATTAAGAAACTGGTTAGTAATAATTCTATTACAGCCTTTGACAATTTCCATCGGGATACCCTTACCAACAGTGGATACGCGAATCATAAAAATATAAAAGTTGTTAAGGGTGATGTATTGGACAAAGAAGCTTTGAGAGTTGCTATGAAAGGCGCTGACATTGTTATTCATGCTGCAGGTATTGCCGGAATAGATACGGTGATTATTAATCCGGTCCGGACGATGCAGGTGAATATGATAGGCACGGCAAATGCTTTGCAGGCTGCATATGAAAATGGTGTAAAAGACAGATTTGTCGATTTTTCAACTTCAGAAATTTTTGGCTCAATGGCCTTTAAATCAACAGAGGAGAGTAATACTGTGGCGGGTTCTGCCGGAGAAGCCAGATGGGTTTATGCAGTAAGCAAGCTTGCCGGAGAACATCTGGCCCATGCATATTATAAACAATATAAATTGCCCACGGTAACAGTGAGACCTTTCAATGTATACGGCCCGGGTCAGACAGGTGAAGGCGCCATGCAAATATTCATTAGAAAGGCATTGAAAAATGAAGATATTTATATTAATGGCGATGGTACTCAGATTAGGGCCTGGTGTTATGTGGATGATTTTGTAGAATGCCTGCTTCGTTGTATTGAGGATCCAAAAGCCATTGGTGAAAGCTTCAACCTTGGAAATTCAAGAGCGGTAATTACAATTCTTGGCCTCGCTCAAACAGTGTGCAGGGTTTTAAACTCAAATTCGAAAATATTGTTCAGAGAACAACTTTCTGCTGATATTGAGCTTCGAATTCCATCCGTTGAAAAAGCCGAGAAAATTTTGGGTTTTAAAGCCAAAGTTGACCTGGATGAGGGCATTAAAAAAACTGCAGAATACTTTACAGATATGCTCAGGGTATGAAAAATGGCGAATTCATTCCTTTAATGGTTCCTGATATCCACCCGGAGGATATCGATGCTGTTGCAATGGTGTTAAGGTCCGGTATGCTGGTTCAGGGAGAAAAAGTGGCGGAATTTGAAACCAACGTTTCAAAATATATTGGAACAAAGAATGCAATTGCCGTTTCAAACGGGACCAGTTCTCTTTATCTGGCTCTTATTGCACTTGGAATAGGTCAGGGTGATGAAGTCATTGTTCCTGCTTTTTCATTTATGGCTACCGCTAATGCTGTTGAGCTGACAGGAGCAAAACCGGTATTTGTTGACATTTCTGCAGAGACTTTCAATATTGACATAAACCTGATAGAAAAGGCAATAACCCGCAAGACCAGGGCCATAATGCCTGTTCATGAGTTTGGATTAGCATGCGATATTAATGAAATCATTAGCATTGCAGAAAAGCATCATCTGAAAGTGATTGAAGATGCCGCCTGCGCATTAGGTGCTGCTGAAAACAGCCAATACACCGGAACCTTTGGCGATATAGGTTCTTTTTCATTTCACCCGCGCAAAGCCATCACCAGCGGTGAAGGGGGCATGCTTACTACCAATGATGATAGAATAGCCTTCAAATTAAGGGCACTCAGGAACCATGGCATTGAAATCAACGACGGGAAATCTGAATTTGCCCTTGCAGGATATAATTTCAGGATGACCGATTTCCAGGCAGCGCTCCTGCTCAGTCAATTTGCAAGACTAAATGAAATAATTGATTATAAAGACAAGCTGGCACAGGTTTATTTTACCGAATTACAGGATTGTAATAAACTGATACTTCCTCATGTGCCTCAAAACAAGAGACACTCCTGGCAGTCTTTTCACGTTGTGCTGCACGATGATATCGACCGTGACAGGTTGATCATTCAACTTAAGGGCAAAGGAATCGGAACCAATCTGGGAGCTCAGTGCATGCCGTTCCAGAAGTTCTTCAGAGAGAAATACAAACTGAATTGCAGCAAATTGTTTCCCAATGCAATGAAAGCCTATTTTAAAGGATTGGTTTTACCCTTATATGGTTTGCTTGATGAAAATAATATTCGCTACATATGTAATACCATAAAAGACTAAATGAACCACATACGTAAAACACATGGTGACGGCACATTTTCTTCTGATCAGTTCAGAAAAATCGGAAAAAATGTCATCATTGAAAACGGGGTAATGGTTTTTCACCCGGAAACCATTGAAATCGGAAACAATGTATACATAGGACACCAAACGATACTCAAAGGATATTTTAAAGGAGAATTCATCATTGGTGACGGAACCTGGATCGGACAGCAATGTTTTTTTCACAGTGCGGGAAGTATTCATATAGGGCAAAATGTTGGAATCGGACCGGGGGTTAAAATAATTTCATCATTTCATGATGAGGAAGGTATCGATATCCCCATTTTACACAGCCGCCTGAAGTTTAAAAAAGTCATTATAGAAGAAGATGTTGATATTGGAGTGGGTGCTGTAATATTACCCGGTGTTACCATAGGAAAGGGAGCCATTGTGGGCGCAGGAGCAGTAGTTGCGTCAGATGTTGCTTCATTTGATGTAGTTGCCGGTGTGCCGGCCAGAAAATTAAGATCCAGGCTTTCAAAGGAGAAATTAATTTAAATTGAACAAATCGATTTTCGAATAATTGAAAAAGGGACTAAAAATTATACCGGGACTTATCATCAGTATCGGGCTGGTTGTTTATTTGTTCATTAAGATTGACCTTAATGCTGTTAAACAATCTCTGTTTTCATTCCATTATCTTACCATTGTTTTGCTTCTTTCAGTATTTCTGACCGGTATGGTGAGCCGTTCTTTCCGCTGGCAAAAGCTTATCAGCCCAAAAGAGCATCTTACCCTGTTTTTCGTCTTTAAGGCTTTATCTATCGGGTATATGATCAACAATATATTACCGGCCAAGATTGGTGAACTGGCCCGTATGGAGTTTATAAAGCGTAAAAAAGGAATCAGCAGGAGTTTTTTATTGGGTACTATATTTGTTGAGCGCTTAATAGACCTGCTTCTTGTTTTATTAATCTTTTCCGTCTCTTTGGTATTTTCCAGGGCGGGCCGAACTGTTTTCAGCCACAATAAGTGTACCTTCATTATACTTTTCCTTATATTGTTCATGGTGGTGTTTTTTTTGTCAAAACCTGCCAATTTTTTCCGGTTGCTGGCATTCTTTCCCAATAAGGCAAAATTGTATATTGAAAAATTTTTAATATCATTTTCTTCATCTGTTCATTTTATCTCAAACCGAAACTTGCTTATGCAGATAAGTTTGTATTCTATAATTATCTGGATGCTTACCCTGCTTTCGTCTTACCTTATACTACGTGGATTAAACGTGTATCTTCCATTTTACGGATATTTCTTTGTGGTGGCTGTTGGCGTTCTTGGACTTGTTATACCTTCCACATCAGGGGGAATAGGAGTATTTCATGCTATTGCCACTGGTGCTTTGATACTCCTTGGTATACCTCCTGATAAGGCCTTGACCTATGCTATTATTGCCCATGCATTCGATTTCGTTCCAAACGTGATCATTGGATTGGCTGTCTTTGCATATGAAGGCTTGACCATTAAAAATCTTACTATTACAGAAACTCAGAATGATCATTAAACCAAAAGCATTATAATAAAATGAAGACTGTTAATATCATTATTCCTTGCTACAACGAAGAGAATAACCTTGGTATATTATTTAAAAGGCTTGATGAGGTATTGAGAATTCCTGAATACCAGTTTAACTATCTGTTTGTAGATGATGGCAGTTCTGACGGAACATTTAGTTTTCTAAAAAAAACTGCTCAATCAAGAAAGAACGTAAAAGTCCTGAGGTTGTCAAGAAATTTCGGAAGTCATATTGGAATATCAGCCGGCATTGAAAATTCTTTTGAAGCGGATGCCATTGTTTTATTGCCTGCCGATCTTCAGGAGCCACCGGAACTTATCCCTGAATTACTAAAAAAATGGGAGGATGGGGCAGAGGTTGTATGGACAATCAGGGAAAAACGGGCACAATCATTTGTTGGTAAATTGTTCTCACGCTTGTTCTATAAGATTTTTATCAGTGGTTCAAATCTCAGGAATTACCCTAAAGAGGGGCCATCAGCGTTCTTCCTTCTGGATCATAAGGTCATAAGAGAATGGCAAAGGTTTGGAGAAAGTAATCGGATGATCATTGGATTGATAGTATGGATGGGTTTCAGGCAGGAAAAAGTATATTACACGCAAAATCAGAGAATTTCAGGAAAATCAAGCTGGGGATTTATGAAACTATTAAAGGTTGCCATTGATTCATTTGTTTCATTTTCGTTTGCACCTATCCGTTTTATCAGTTACATCGGGATTATTGTCAGTCTTGTTGGATTTATATATGCAATGGTTTTAATATTCAATAAGATATTCTTTGGTACCGGCCCCACCGGCTGGACTTCAATAATGGTCATCATGTTATTTCTGGGGGGTATTCAATTGATAACTCTGGGAATAATCGGAGAATATGTCTGGAGGGGTGTGGATGAATCCCGAAAACGGCCATTATATCTGATTTCAGATAAATTGAATTTTGAGAATGTTGAATAACGGAATAATCAACCAGGAAATAATGCATAATATACTTTGTTGAATAATTTCAGCTTTACAGATTTGAATTATTATAACGCCATAGTTTTTGCCTTGTATTTCAGATAACCGGATATCATAATGAATACATACGGATCATTAAAGTTCAGGATATGTTGGCCTGATTTTGAATTGATGAGGTATGTAAGGTCTTTAGGTATTCTTTTGCACGATCAGATTTTGGTGATGAACATTCATAAAACCGGTAAAGAGCAAAAGTTTTAGTAAAACCGAAAACAGAACATCTGATTGTACTATAGAAAAAATACAGCACTTCTTCGATTTCCTTTGCTGTGTTTACGTGTTCATGTTTCATTATAACGCCGTAATCTAATCCGTATTTTAGTCTGAATTCAAGGCCGGTTGTTAATTTCCAGCCCATTCTCCACAGAATAGTTCCTTCATTTGGTATTGAGACTCTTAAGCTTCCATTAGGATTTAAAAGAATACATGTTTTTGCCACAACTTTGGGTAAATCTGTAATATGCTCAAAAGTAGCAATTGAAGTAATCCGGTCATATTTTTTTTTATCACTGATTTCATTAATATCCGTGTATAATTCATTCAACGAACTTTTATATTGTGAATCACGGTATAATTCAATAAAAGGTTCAACAATATCATATGGCTTTGTATTCTCATATTTTAACTGGTTTAATGTGCCCGCGCCAATTTCCAGTGTTGATTTATTGTCAATGCCTTTAACATCCTGGGCTACCCTTTTATGCATCCAGGATTCCATTTTCTGAGAAAGCGAAGATGCCGATGTTTGTCCCTCCCTGTTCTTCTTGTATTGTTCAGCATATATGTCCTGATAGGCCTTTGGCAACGAAATTCTTTCTTTGGGATAATTTTCAAACATTTGATTGTTTCCTGTTTGTTATAATTTCTATCCTGATAATACAATATTAATTAAAAAAACACTTTGGGTAATTATCGTGCATATTGATCATGTAAAAAAGTGTTCCATTTCAGCCATTACTTCAGATTAAATCTTTATTATTGTTAAAAAAAGTGAGCTGTTTATCAGATTTATAAATGCTGTATCTAATTTTTATAATAAACAGAATACCTTACGTGTTTGAAGATATGAGATACATGACTAATATGGACTACTGATTTATGGATTTAAGCATTATTGTACCGTGCTATAATGAGATGGAAAGCATTGGCGAGGTGTTGGACAAATTGTATTCGTTAACTCTGCCTGAATATGTCAGTAATTTTGAAGTCGTTGTCATTGATGATTGTTCAAAGGACAATACTTATGACATTGTTTTAGGTTATACTAAAAAGTACAATAATCTGCGTCTATTCCGTCATGAAGTGAACAAGGGAAAAGGTGCTGCGGTGCATTATGGATTTCAAATTGCTGGTGGTGATGTATTTCTTATACAGGATGCTGACCTGGAATTGGATCCGGATGATATCCCTCTTATGATTAGTGCCATGCATAAATTGAATGTTGAATTTGTGAACGGCTCCAGGTATATGCCGGGAACATTACGTCCGTTATCATCATACAGACGTTACCTGGCCAACAGATTATTCACTTTTATGACCTCTGTGCTTATTAATGTTAAGCTAACGGATATGGCATGTGGTTATAAAATGATTCACAAAAATCTTATTGAGAAATTACATTTACGCGAAAACAGGTTTGGTTTTGAGGCCGAATTAATCATTAAAGCTTTGAGAATAAAAAGAAATAACATTGTTGAGGTTCCAATTCAATATTTTCCAAGAAATGTTGGCGAAGGCAAAAAATTAAGCAATAAAGATGCCTTTAAAATTTTGTGGACTATTATAAAATATGGACTTTTCAAGGTCAATTAGGGACATTTCTCTTATCCTTATCGAAAATCTGTGATCAAAAATGAAGAGAATATCTTTTTCAGGAATAACCGTTTTAATATTATCTATTACAATTATCTGGGTCAGTTTTAATATTTGCAACTGGAAAAATCCCGATAGTGTTATCGCATGGGATGTTAAATCGTATTATGCCTATTTGCCTGCAACCTTTATTTATAAAGACTTAACCTTCTCATTCCGGCAGGATAAGCCGGAATATTCCGATTGGTTCTGGCCTTTTACTGCTCCTAACGGAGGTTTGGTTATTATTACCAGCATGGGTATGTCAATGCTTTACAGCCCTTTTTTTTTCTTGGCACATGGTTACACAATAATGACCTCACCTGAGGAGGCAACGGGATTTTCAAAACCCTATGCTTTCATGCTTGTTATGAGCACAATTTTTTATGCATCCGTCGGTTTAATTTTTCTGCGAAAATTATTACTGAGGTTTTTTAATGATACTGTTTCGACTTTTGTTATAATAGCTGTTTTTCTGGGGACTAATCTTTTCTGCTATTCAACAACTCATTCAGTTATGTCCCATGCCTATAGTTTTTGTCTGATAACAATTTTCATACTGTTTACCGACAGATGGTACGATCATCCCAATGTTAAGAATTCAATAGTTTTAGGACTTACAGGAGGTCTGATATCGTTGATCAGACCTACAAATATTATCGTTGTTGTGTTATTTATTTTTTGGAACTGGCATGGTTATTCTGAGATTCGCACAAGACTTCAATTGTTTTACAAAAAAGGTTTGATGATTCTTATTATTATTCTTACTGCTTTTTTAATATGGTTGCCACAGCTCATTTATTGGAAATCAATTACAGGGCATTGGCTTTATTATTCATACGGACCCGATAATCAATTCTTTTTTAATAATCCTCAGTGGTTCAAAGTTTTATTCAGTTTTAGAAATGGTTGGTTCATTTATTCACCTATTATGTTTGTCGCTGTTGCCGGCATTGCTTTTATGATAAAGAATTATAAGATAATATTTTTTCCGGTACTCATCTATTTCATTTTAAATGTTTACATCGTTTCTTCCTGGTGGTGCTGGTGGTATGGTGGATCATTCGGATTGAGGGCATTTATCGACTCTTATGCAGTTTATGCCCTGCCTTTGGGCGTGGTATTTCAAAGAACATTCCCGGTAAAAAAAATATACCGTTATTGTCTGTTTTCTTTATATTTAATCCTTATCATCATTTGCCAGTTTTTTTCCTATAAATACCGCTATGGATCGATACACTTTGATTCAATGACTCATGAAGCCCTTTTTGATTCTTTCTGGCGCTTGAAACCAAGTAAAACTTTTTATAAAAAGCTTAAAACTCCTGATTATGATTTAGCAAGAAAAGGCATATATGAAAAAGATTATAAAAACAAAACTAAATAAATTTAGGATCCGGTTTCGGTCTTTTTCTGTTCCCTGTTGGCTTATAAACATGTTATTAGGGATTATTCCTCTTTTTCTCATTTTGGTTTGGTTTATATTCAGGGATTCACAGGGACCTTATCATAATAAGATGATGGACCCTGAGTATATATATCTTCTAAATGGCGTGGTTGTTAATGAAAATCATTTAAAATCGGATTTTTATGATTGTCCCGGTACACCTATGGTACTTTACACCGGTTTTGTGGAAAGGATATTCAGCCTCTTCCGAAACGCACCTTTATTGGAAGATTGTATTCAGAATCCGGAAACATATCTTAATGCAGTAAACATCGTCAGCATTTTTTTGCTTGTATTCATCTTGTATTACGGGGGCTATTTCTTATATAATAGAACAAAGGATATTTTTACCTGCCTTTTGGTTCAGTCTTCCATTTTTGCTTTTGATATCGTTCATTATACATCACGTGTTTTGGCGGAGACCGTTATCTTATTCTTTCTTCTTATATTTATATTCCAGGTTATATACTATATAAATACAAATTCAGAAGAAAACGGGAATAAAAGCAATGCTGCTGTTATGTTTGCTTTGACTCTTGGCATTTTAACCGCTACAAAGATCTCTGTATTTCCTCTGTTCTTTATTCCGCTTCTCTTGTTGAAGAATACCAGGAGTCGCTTGATTTATAGTGGTTTTGCAGTTCTTTTCTTCTTCATATTTGCTTATCCTGTTCTGTTTAATCTAAACAGCTTTTATAAATGGATGAAATCGATTTTTTTGCATTCAGGACGTTACGGTAGCGGGGATAATGTAATAATTTCCTTACCTGATTTTATACAAAATCTGAAAACACTGTTCAATATGTATCGTATTGTTTTCTATTTTCTGTCACTGAACCTCATTGTTATCGTGGGGGGACTATTTTTGAAATACAGGGAAAAATCATCATTTTCCAATAAAGTATACGACGCAATTGCAGGTCTTACGATTTGTATAATCATACAGACCATTATCGTGGGAAAACATTTTGCATTGCATTATTATCTTCCCGTTATTATGATGATTCCTTTGAATGTTTATCTTTTATCAAATGTTTTGATTGATCAATGGCCATTCCGTTATGCAAAGACCGTTAAAGATGTTGTTTTTTTAATAGCAGTTATTCTTATTATGATGGCTATGCATCGTTATGTCATTGTTGACACAAGAATTCGTTATGACATCATGCGGAAAAGGGGAAAAACCATAAATTATATAAGAAATCATCCGTCAGATATGTCCCTGGTATTTAATTCGGAGGCATGGAATCCATACCAGGAAATGGGATTATGGTTTGGATCATTATTCACAAGAAAGTACCGTACACTTTTTATTGAAAAATTTAATGAAATATACCCGAATCGTTATTTTTATGTTGATCAGTGGGATTGCTTTATTGACTGGGAAAATAACAGGTATCGGTTACATGAGATCTTAAGCCGGCATGATTCATTATTGTTCTTTTATAACCGGACCGGAAAGGACTTCATTGACTTTATTCCAACAGCAGTATCATCGGACTCGATTTCTCAGGATATCATTTTTAATAATAATGAAACAAATGAAATAATGGCAAAAATTAGGCTGACGCATTAAATATTCTTGGGAATAATATACAGTAATTAAATAAATACATATCTTATGAGATACTTTTTAGGAACGATTTTACTTTTAATTATAGCTCTTATGACAAATGAATGCAATAAAGAAAGTGAAAGTGTGATCGAAAATGACAATATTCCTTTAAAATATGTTGATTTAATTCCGGATACCAAATGCATAGATATTGATAATGATATGATAAAGGATATTGTTCTGTTGGATACAACAATAGAATATGGTATTCCCGGAAGTGTTTTAAACTTAGATGTTCAATATGCAAGATCATATAATGAAAGAATAACAATTAGTTGGGGAAGAGAAGCATACCCAATTGATGAATATTTGCTAAGCAAGGATTCTATAATAGACAATTCTTTAGTTTGGTGTATTCATTTCTTGTATGGGGACCAGGTCCATGGATGAGTTATGGCTGGGATCCAAATTATATTGGAATAAAATATATCAGCAACATTGATACTATTTATGGTTGGATATACAAGCCGGACAATTATTTCGTAGAATATGCAATTGATATTTCAACAGTAAAAAATAGCATGAATGTTTATGCTGGTCATAAGGTCAAGTATTAACGTAGCATGACAGGCTATAAAAAATGCCGGGATAGTAGGTTATTCAAGGATTGCCTGATTCACCTATGAAATACTGTCAGTCTGAAATACATTAAAGAATGGCCATATGATGCAAGTACACTGGAAGTATTGGACTACCTTGAGAAGAAACATGATGATACAACTACAATATTAAAAACCAGTTGGTTTTTCCATCCACCCTTTCACTTCTATGCAGCAACAGGAAAAACACCCTGGCTTGAGTTAAAACCATATGATAAAAAGATTGACCCAGAAACCAATGCTGAATATTATTATGTTTTTTCAAACGAGTTCGACACTCTGGCATCAAAATTTGAATTAGAAAAGAAATTCAGTGATGACAGATTATTATTAAAGAAGAAGGAAATCGACGATAGAATTGACTTATATTGATCGTTGCAGTTGTAATCGGAATAAGGTCTTAATTATTTTTTTGCTTCCTGCTGAAGCTGCCAGAGAGCGTCGATAACCAGCATGGAATCAATTGGTATGCCCTTTTCTAAAGCCTTCTTTCTGATCAAAGAATACCATTTATCATCGGTTTTAATATAATTGACCAGGTCAGTAACTCTTTTCTTTAAAACGCTGTCTTCCTTAACTCTATTCTTCGAATTATCATAAGAAAATACAGCGCAGGCTTCTTCTATGAATCCCCATCCGAACGAGGGCAGTGTGGCCTCAGTAGCCATGATGATGATCACGTCATGACGGGCAATCTCGTTGCGGAGACATTCATTTTTTGTCTCAGTCGGAGAACACATACTTTTAGGATAGATCTCTTTGTTGTAAAACCAGAATTGATTCTGTGAGAATGCATTCGCAAATCCCAAACCGTAAATAACCCAATAAAAACTATCCGATATAACCAACAAAGACGGCTTGAATTTTCCTGAATCATTTTTTATATAGAATTCGGGATAAGCCATTTTTTGCCGCTTCAGTTTAAAAATAAGATTCATTCCGTCAGCAATGTCATAATCAATACCAGCAGCTTTTTTTATCTTTATTGTATCCCAGGTAAAATGTGCAAACTGATAACCGGTTTTTTCTTCTATATACTGTATTATTGAATCTGCAACCAGACATGCTCCATATGTGCTCCAGTGAATGCCATGCTTAGGATATAAAGGATAAGGAGAGTCGTTTTTATGATCAATAAAATATTGATTAAAATCAATATAATTTATCACTATTGTCCGACTAAAATCTAAAATCAATAATTTCACTCAGTAAACAACTGACTATCAGTTGATATATTTTGTAACTCATA
>JAFGTR010000095.1 GCA_016934055.1 Bacteroidales bacterium
AACCAAGAGCCAAGAATCAAGACAAAAGATCAAAGATCAAAGATCAAAGAAGGAAGAGAATGGGAATCAGAATCAGAGTGAGAATGAGGAATGATGGTGGTATGTCTTCAAACCCGGAGGGTTTGTATGTTTACAGAAGGTGTATTTTGGCTGGTATTTGACCCCATCAGGGGTCACATGTTAATCAGCACGGGGAGAAGGTAACCGGTAAACGGTAATCGGTAGTTTTGGGTTTTGGGTGTCGGAAGAAAAACTTAGAAAATCGTCATTCTTAGTTCTTAAATCGTATCAAGAATTTTTAACTTGCGACGTGAATTCATTAATATAACCGGCTATGATTAAAAAAAGCACACTCTTGCTGACCATTCTTTTATCAGGCTCATTGCTCTTTGCTGCTGATGAGATGTTTCCCGACATAAAGGGATGGAAAATGAAGAAGGATAATCTGGTTTATACACCTGATAACCTGTGGGAACTGATTAACGGTGCAGCTGAGCTGTACCTTGCCTATGACTTTCAGGATCTTCACCTGGCCACCTATACCCGCAGCAAGGGTGTTGCCGTAAATGTTGAACTCTACCGCCACAGCAGTCCGGTGAACACCTATGGTATTTATACCGCCGAAAGAATGCCGGATTATGATTTCATTGAAACGGGTATCCAGGGATATACAGGTCCGGGCATCCTGCACTTTTTCACCGGTCATTACTATGTTAAGGTTCTTTCTGCAGGCAGCGAAGATGCAGGCAAAGAAAATCTTAAAGCCATCGCCGACAGGATATCGGCATCACTGAACCAAAACAATTCCTGGCCCGACGAGCTCAGCCTCTTTCCTTCTGAAGGAAAAGTCTCTATGTCCGATGCCTATTATGCCGGCAATTTTATGGGGTACAGTTTCTTTCATTCTGCATTCACAGCCCGGTATGATGCCGGAGGAGGATTCACGCTTTTCATCATTCATGGTAAAGCCGGTGAAGCAGAGGCTATGCTGAACCGTTATAAAGGGATGATGAAGGAAGACAAAGTGCAGCAGAAAGGGAAAGTTGACATAATTCAGGATTTGTTTAACGCCAGGGTTTATCTCTCACTGAAAGGCGATTACCTTGTCGGTGTTATGAATGCTTCTGATGAAAATGTTGCCGTGGAATATATCGGTAAGGTTTTAGAGAAGATAGGCCAGAGGTAAAAATACAGTTTGAAGAGATCGTTAAGAGATCGGGGGTTGCAAAATCCGATCAGTTACGCTGCATGGTGTGTTATCACCTTTAATTTGGTTGTACCTGCAGCGTTTCCTGCGCACCATTCATTACCCGGGGTTGAAACCCCGGGCTGTGCTGATTGACATGTGACCCCTGATGGGGTCAAATACCAGCCAAAATAAACCTTCTATAAAAATACAAACCCTCCGGGTTTGAAGACATACCACCATCATTCCTCATTCTCATTCTCATTCTGATTCCTTTCCCTTCCCGCACCCTGCCAGGGTGGTCTCCAGGGTCTCCACGCGCAAGGCTGACGCACACCGCTTGCAGGGTTTCCGCCTCAACACCCCAAAACCCACACAACTCGTCCCTTGTCCCTTGTCCCTTCTTCTTCCTATCTCTCAATCTCAACCATCACCTGGTCCTTGGCAACCGTATCACCAGAGCGCACACTGATCTTTTTAACGGTACCCGATACATGGGTGGTGATTTCATTCTGCATTTTCATGGCCTCGAGGATAAGAATGGCCTCTCCTTCCTTAACGGTAACATTTTCTTCAACCAGCAATTCGATGATCTTGCCGGGCATCGGCGCATTGATGGTTTCTGACTTTGAGACCTGTTTGTGCTTTTCCAGGAATTTTCTGCGGTTGTAAGATATGGGTGTTTCTATGGTAAAGGAATAGCTGACGCCATTGAGCAATACTGTATATTTATTCTGGTATTTTTCAATGATTTCAGCGAGATATTTTTTGTTTTTGTATTCCAGATAAGTAAAGCCGTCGTCATCCTCAAAGATCCTGATCTCTTCTTTACGGCTGTTGATTTTCAACTCTTCGCTGAATGGGTTGACGATCATGTACTTTTTTCCATGTGGAGTGACAGCAAAATACTGATTTTCAGTCTTTTTTTTTCGTGAGATTATTTTCATAAGGTATAAATGCTTTAGGTTATAATGATTTTAACCACTTATTCAGCACCCAGGGACTGATATTTTTACCCCTTTCAAAATCAACGAAGGTAATGCGGTCGGTTTCAAGCTGGGCTGCAAAATCGAAAGTGGCAACATAAGCGGCCAGCATTTCATCTTCGGCTCCCTGATAGTAGAGGTTGTCAAGTTCCTTTTCTATGAATGAGGTGTTAAAGTCGGCTTTTCGGAATTTTCTGTTGTTCATGACCTTCAGGCAAAAAGGTATTGTGGTCTTTATGCCCTTGATCAGACATTTTCTGAGTGCGGCACTGACCGTCTGAATGGCTTTTTCGCGTGTGTCAGCATGAACAATCAGTTTTGCAATCATAGAATCAAAATACGGGGTGATAACGGAATAATCGGTTACCCCGCTGTCAATCCTTATATTCTTACCTTTCGGTAATGATATTTTCTCGATGATACCCAGGTTCGGTGAAAAACCGGCCTGTACGTCCTCAGCGTTAATCCTGCATTCTATCGCCCATCCGCTGAGCCTGATATCTTTCTGAGTGAAGGGTAATTTTTTCCCTTCCGCGATTCTTATCTGAAGTTCAATAAGGTCGACACCCGATACCATTTCTGTCACGGGATGTTCAACCTGGATCCGTGTATTCATTTCCATAAAGAAGTAGTTCTTATCGTCATCGAGCAGGAATTCAACAGTACCGGCTGAGTAATAGTCAACGGCCCTGGCAATGCTGACAGCAGCCTCACCCATTTCAGCGCGCAGTTTATCATCCAGGGCGGCCGATGGGGATTCCTCAATCAGCTTCTGATGTTTACGCTGAATTGAGCATTCACGCTCGCCCAGATGCACATAATGGCCATGTTGGTCTCCCAGGATCTGGAATTCAATGTGACGCGGATTTCTGACGTACTTCTCAATAAAAACAGAAGAATCATTAAAGGCTTTCAGGGCTTCGTTGGTTGCCATTTTAAACATCTTCTCCAGCTGCGAAGATTTCTCTACGATGCGCATACCTCTGCCTCCTCCGCCGGCAGCAGCCTTTAATATAACAGGGTAGCCAATTTTCTCGGCGATATCGGTAGCTTCTCTCACGTTTTTAACATTGCCCTGACTGCCCTGGAGCAGGGGAATTTTGTGTTTCATGGCAATCTGCTTGGCAATGGTCTTATTGCCCATTTTGTAAATTGCCGTGTCGGAAGGCCCGATAAAAATGATGTTCTCTTCTTTGCAGCGCCTGGCAAAATAAGGATTTTCAGCCAGGAAGCCATAACCGGGATGGATGGCATCAATCTTATTGATCCTGGCAGCCTCAATGATTCTTTCAATATCGAGAAATTCAGGGATTTCCTCCGAAGAATCCGAAAAATCAATTACATCATCAACAAGGCGCAGATACAATGCATTTGGTTCTTTGGATGTTTTGATGCCAAATGTTTTAATTTTTAATCTTTTTGCTGTTTCATTAATGCGAACAGCTATTTCGCCGCGATTGGCAATAAGAAGACTGGTTATTTTCATCCGAAGTCCATTATGAATTAAAAACAAATATAATCACTGTTATGCAATGAGCAAGAATAAGCTTCTGCCAGAGACTGTCAAAGAACAGACGCATCATAAAGGAATGTTGCCGTGCTTACGTGAAGGCACCGCCACATGTTTACTTTCAAGCGCATCAAAGGCAGCAATCAGCTTTTTACGGGTCTCAGCCGGGTCAATGACCCCATCAACATAACCTTTTTCATCGGCCACATAAGGATTGGCAATCTCATCCCTGTAACGGGTTGCCAGCTCTTTTTTAAGTTTTGCCGGATCATTGCTTTCCAGCAATTCTTTGCGGTAGAGAATTGAAACAGCTCCTTCCGGACCCATCACCGCTATTTCGGCAGTAGGCCAGGCAAAATTAAAATCGCCACCCAGGTTTTTGCTGTTCATAACGCAATATGCTCCCCCGTATGACTTTCTGAGAATGACGGTAATCTTGGGAACCGTAGCTTCAGCATAAGCATACAACAGTTTCGCCCCGTGACGGATGATGCCGTTGTGCTCCTGGTCAACACCGGGAAGAAAACCCGGAACATCTTCCAGCGTTATAATGGGAATGTTGAATGCATCGCAAAACCTGATAAAGCGGGCACCTTTTATAGAAGAATTGATGTCGAGTGTTCCGGCAAGCACCTTAGGCTGGTTGGCCAGTATGCCAATAGTCTTTCCGCTAAGCCTCCCGAAACCCACAACAATATTCTGGGCAAAATACTCCGAGATTTCAAAAAAACTGTTTTTGTCGATGATAAGGTTAATGACATCTTTAATATCATAGGGTTTATTGGGATCATCGGGAACAATGTCGCGCAGTCTTTCATCAATCCGGGTATCATTATCGAAACATTCGAGATAGGGCGGGTTTTCAAGATTGTTCGACGGCAGATAAGAGAGCAGCTTTTTAACCCCGCGCAATGTGTTTTCCTCATCTTCATAAACAAACTGAGCCACACCGCTCTTCTTCATATGGATCATGGCTCCGCCAAGGTCGTCAAATGAAACATCTTCATTTAAAACTTCCTTTACAACATTGGGCCCCGTAACAAACATATAACTTGTTTTGTTGGTCATGAAGACAAAGTCGGTGAGTGAAGGTGAATACACGGCCCCGCCGGCAGCAGGGCCCATTATAATTGATAATTGCGGTATCACACCTGATGATTTGACATTGCGGTTAAAAATAGCGGCATATCCGGCAAGACTGGAAACACCTTCCTGTATCCTGGCGCCTCCCGAATCAATGAGTCCTATGACAGGCGCACCCATTTTAAGGGCCATATCCTGTATTTTGGTGATTTTGGAAGCATGCACTGACCCCAGCGATCCTCCCATCACGGTAAAATCCTGAGCGAAAGCAAAAGCCAGCCTTCCGCTGATTTTCCCATACCCCGTGATAACACCATCGCCCAATGCTTTGACGATGCGTCCGAAATCACCGCCGGCAGGCGCTGCAACCGAATAAGCATCAACTTCTTCAAAGGTCATCTCATCAAACAACAATTCGATCCTTTCACGGGCTGTGAGCTTTCCCTTCGAATGTTGTTTCATTATGGCATCTTTACCCTGCTGAACCTCGTATTCCTTTTTTCTTTCCTGGAAACGGGTAAAGGACTTTCCTTTTACATCCATGGGGTGATAGTTTTAAGTGATTATTTAATAGGGGGTTATAGCAAATGGCATGTGATCGAAAAAAACAGGCGGAAAACAAGCAAAATTGAAGAGTACGCACAACTGACAATTTTAAAGTTAAGCAATTTGGTGCCCCTCCATACCAGGCTGAATATCTCTGATAAGCCCGGGAGGTTAAATATACAATCAGGCCAGACTGATAAAATTGCAGTGCAAAGTTAATAATATTTCAATTCGATAAACAAGACGCTGGTTCAGGGGCAAATCAAACCTGATATGACAGCTGATGGTCAGTCAACTATCTCAGCATATTTATGGTAAGTAAATTCAAAACGCTTCAGCATTTCAGCATATATCTCACCCGACTCCAGCATCTCATCATCGCCGTCTTCATACATCCATTTTATTTTAATGCTTTTGTTATCGGGATTGTTTTCAATGATCTTGAACATGTCCAACAGCTGTTTCGAAACACTGGTATTAAAATAATCCAGGTTGAATTCAATGTTAACCTCATCGGCACTGAATTTCCTGAGCCAATCCAGAACAGGCCTGAAAAAACTATTGGCATCCTCAGGCAAAGCCCTGCCGGTGATCTTTATCTCACCACTGGTTTTCAGTGATACTGTCGGAAGGGCATCTGTACCCTGTATAAAAAGATCTTCCATACTTACTCAATAGATTTAGGATATGTCATCATGTGCAAAAATACATGTATAATTATGAATAATATCAAAAGAAAAGATAAAAATGCTTTTAAAGAAGTTTTTTTACCTCAACAGCTTTAATAATGATTTTAACAATCTCGTCAACAGAAAGTGTCATGCAGTTTAAAGTCAGGTCATACCATGTATAATCGGTATTTTTCCCCTGGAAGGAATCACGAAATTGCTGCCTTTTCTTGTCAATATCAAGGCATTCAAGCCGGGCTTCTTCCTGTGTCATATTGAATTTCTCACTGATACGCAGGGATCGCCATTCAAGGGGTGCCTCAAGCATCACGTGCAGTGATTTTAGTATATCATGCGCAATGGAAACCCCGCCACGGCCGACAATGACCACATATCCCTCACAGGCAATATTCCGGATTACCCTGGCAATGGTACTGCGAATCTTTCGGTCGCTTTTATAATATTTTGTGAATTGCGCTGAAAGAACTTCATCAATAATGCCTTTTTGTTCATACTGAAATACATATCTTATTTTCGAAGGGTCTAATTCCAGTTCACGTGCAGATTCTGCCATGATCTCCTTGGTAATGTAATGCCATGACATTTCAACACCTTTCACCATCATTTTCTTTGTGAGCTCTTCCGTTAACCTCTTTGCTATAGCCTTGGCCGCACAACCATATTCCCTTGAAATGGTAACAACAGGCCCCGGATCTTTCAATTCATGGTATTCGTCATGCATTCTCTCAGACAAATATTTAACGAGATCGATGTTCATGATGCACAGTAAAGAGGTTTTTATAAAGTTAATATTTTAAATTAAATAATTCAAGTATCTTTGAAAATCATGCAGTGACTTCTGATAGCTTTATCATCAACATCTTATGATTACACCGGAGATATTGAAAAAAGCCATACGCAATGTGCCTGATTTTCCAAAAAAGGGCATTCAGTTCAAAGACATTACAACCTTGTTGAAACAACCTGATTTGTTGCGTTATGTTATTGACAATACCACAAAATATTACGAAGATAAAGGGATTACCAAAATTGTGGCCATCGAATCACGCGGATTCATAACCGGAGGAGCACTGGCAGAAAAGCTTGGTGCCGGCTTCGTTCCGGTCAGGAAACCGGGACGGTTACCGGCTGAAGTTTTTAAGAAATCTTATGCCCTTGAATATGGTGAAAATTGTATTGAAATTCACCGTGATGCCCTTGTGCCTGAAGATATTGTGCTTTTGCACGATGACCTGCTCGCCACCGGTGGTACCGCCCTGGCGGCCATAGACCTCATCAGCCGTTTTAATGTGCAACAGGTTTATTGTTGCTTTATCATCGAACTTGATTTTCTGAAAGGCCGGGAAAAAATAATGCCACTCTATGATGTGTTTTCTCTTGTTCATTTTTAATAAGGCCTGGTTGTTCACTTCTTGCTGTCTTTTATCTTTGATCTTTTGTCTTGATTCCTGGTTCCTGATTCCTGGCTCTTGGTTCTATTTCAATTTACGATGTACAATGTACAATTTCCCAAGTTTTCACCAACACCCCAACCACATCGCCCAAAATCCAAAACCACCGATTACCGAATACCTTCTTCCTTCCCGCACCCTGCCAGGGTTTCCTTGCGCAAAGCTGACGCACACCGCTTGCAGGGTTTCCGCCCCAACACTCCAAACCACATCCCTTAACCCAAAACCCACACAACTTGTCCCTTGTCCCTTGTCCCTGTTTAAAAGCTCAGCTTCTCCTTCAGGCTCTTCAAGCCACTGCGACTGACCTTTATAGTGGTTCCGTTCTTAAGTTTCAGAATATAGTTGTCTTTGGAATAAGGCTCAAGTTGTACAACCTGGTCAACCTGAACAATATATGACCTGTGAACCCTTACAAAACGGGCAGGATCGAGGCAGTCTTCAAAATGCTTCATGGTTGACTGTTTCAGATGTTTTCCTTCTTCGGTGTAAATCATAACATAATCATCCTGTGCTTCGAGGTAGAGGATTTTTTCAACGGGAATAACCCTTATCCGGCTTCCAGATTTTACCACTATCCTCTCCATCTTTTCGGTTATAGGCGTCTTGATAAGGTGATGTATCCTTTTTGCCGATGGCTGCTTGTTTTTAATGCGTTCAGCAGCCTTTTCCACCGCAGCAAGCAACCGGTCATTCGAATAAGGCTTCATCAGATAATCAACCGCATTCATCTCAAAGGCTCTTATGGCAAATTCATTATGTGCCGTAATAAAAATGATCTCGGGCGGATCATCAACCAGTTCAAGCATTTCAAAACCATTGAGTTTTGGCATTTGTATGTCCAGGAAGATCAGGTCGGGTTTCAGATCACCGATAGCTTTCAGACCGTCAAAACCATTATCGCACTCATGTATGATCTCAATGAAATCAGTCTCTTTCAGGTAGTTCTTTATCAATTCACGGGCGAGTTCTTCATCTTCAATGATCAGGGCTTTAATCGTTTCCATCGTTTATCAGATTTGAGGAAAAATTACAGTTACTTCAAAGATATTTCCGGAACGCACAACAGAGAAAAGGTCGTCACGCCCGTACATAATTTTCAATCGGCTTCGTATATTCTGAATACCAATACCGGCACCTTTTTTATAATTGAATTCTGGATCAAACTGATTTTTTATTGTAACCCGTAAATTTGTTTCACTGCAGGAACACGACAATTCAATGTCAGTTTGGTCAATTCTTTCATAAACACCATATTTAATGGCATTCTCAATAAGAGGCTGCAGAATGAGCCCCGGTAATTTGTATTCGAGACATTTTTCATCAATATTATTCACCACCTGAAGTCTTTTGCCAAACCGTATCTTTTCAATGTCGAGATACCTTGTAGTATTAGCGGTTTCATTCCTGAGCGTTGTCAGCTTTTCTTCCTTGTTCGACAAAGAATAACGCAGGAATTCCGATAACTTTATGATCATTTCCTGGGCCTTTTCCGGACTGATCATGGTGAGTGAACTTATTGAATTAAGACTGTTGAATAAAAAATGCGGATTTATCTGTGATTTCAGGGAGTTCAGCTCTGACTCCCTGATGAGGGCTTTCAGCTCAGCTTCACGGGTAAGCTTTTCCTTAAAATTCTGGTAATTGATGATCAGATAATATACCAGTATTATCGCCCCATACAGCAATGCGCCGATACCAGCTCTCAGAGGCAGCGAGCCGACCAGAAATTGTTTGTATTCCTGATTCTTGGTAAATAAGGCATTGAGAATCGAATAATGGGCCAGCATCCAGAGACCCACTGAAAGGAAACAGGCCAGTAAATGCTTTATAATGAAATTAAGAAGGCTTTCCTTCTCAAGGCTGCTGAAAAATACCGGAAACCACAAGGCCAGACCTATTAAGGCCAGAAACACATTGGCAATAAGGCTTTCCGTGAAGGCCAGCCCCAGGGAAAATCCCTGAAAAACAGTAAGAATAATGATATGGATAATACCGATAAGGGCCCAGACTAACGTGTAGGCAATAAAATACTGTCTGATTTTCAAAAGAGGATTAAGCATGGGCCACTATTTCTCCCGTGTTAATCCAGATAACTGGCAATTTCTCCACCGCCAAACAGGGCGAGCCCTGTCACAATGAGTTGCGTTTCGCCATCAAGACCTTTTTCCAATGCCCCTATGCGGCGCTTATCGCTGAAACCTCCAAAAATGGATGTTATCCTGATTTTAATATTCCAGTCATCAGGAACCGCTATCTTCATGCCGCCAAAAAGGCAGAAAACATCAATCACATTCTTGCCCGGTTCCAGCCTGGCTTTTAACATATCAAAGTTCAAACCCCCGAAAACCGCTGTTACCTTACCGCCCTGAAAATGCTGTGACACGACTACACGGTCTCCACCGCCAAAAATCGCTGTTTCGTCGATGTGATTTTCATCATTTTCGAAAACCCTCTTTCCAATAGGCATGTTAATCCTGTCCCTGAATATGATCATAACACCTGCCAATATCAACAAAGAAGGAAGAAATAACTGCCAGAAATTAAAATGCAGGTTCCAGATATCCGCACTGTAAAATGCTCCGCCAATAAACAAAAGAATTATCCCGGTGGAACGGTTGGAGTTGCTGGCAATAAAAATCAAACCGAGACCGATCAGTATCATTTCCCACCTGAAAAAATACCGCTGCAACTCAAAGCTGAAGAAACCAAAATTTTTTGCCAGCAGCGCAAATCCTATACAGGCAATGACGATACCCAGCAAAAGCCGTTTATCTATTCTTTCTTTTTCCATGATCTTTCTGTTATTTGAATTTTTTTTGATATAAAGATAGCAGAGAATGAGCCAATTTAATAAAATAAATCGGTAAACGAACGCTGACTGTCGGTGAATGGCAATTTTGAGGATTTCAGCAAACTCCGGAGCTGATATACATGTGACCCCTAATGGGATCAAATACCAACCAAAAATGCACCTTCTATAAACATACAAACCCTCCGGGTTTGAAGACATCACACCATCTTTCCTCATTCTCATTCTCTTTCTGATTCCCTTTCTGATTCCCTTTCTGGTTCCCATTCTCAACCTTCTTTGTTCTTTGATCATTTGTCTTTATTCCTCGTTCCTGTTTCTTTTCCCATCCAAACCACCCATATCATCTCTTTTTTTCTTATTTTTATTCATCGCATTCATATCCTGTTAATCCCTTAAATCATTTAGCTGATGATGAATGCGATCCATAAAAACGGAAATTCCTATGTTCCAGCGCATCATCAATTTCTCCGTCAACCACAAAGCCATCATCGGGTTCCTTGTATTTGTCCTTATCGGCTTCGGCATTTATGCCATGCTTCAAATACCCATCGATGCAGTTCCCGACATCACCAACAACCAGGTGCAGGTTGTCACCGTCGCACCTTCTCTCTCACCCCAGGAAGTAGAACGCTTCATCACCTATCCTCTCGAAATCACCATGGCCAATATAACCGATGTCATCGAGATCCGGAGTATCTCCCGTTATGGCCTTTCAGTGGTTACCATCGTTTTTAAAGAAAAAATACCCATCCTCGACGCAAGACAACTTGTCAGTGAACAGATCATGCTGGCTCGTTCCGATATCGAAGAAGGCCTGGGCTCACCCGAGATGCTCCCTATTACCACCGGCCTCGGCGAAATATATCAATACACCCTTGGCGTCAAAAAGGGATACGAAGGAAAATATAACGCTATGGAGCTGAGGGAAATACAGGACTGGATCGTAAAAAGACAATTATCAGGCATACCGGGAATTGTAGAAATAAGCAGTTTCGGAGGTTTTCTGAAACAATATGAGATAGCCGTTGACCCCCATAAACTGAAAAGTTTTAACCTGTCCATAACCGATGTTTTCGAAGCGGTCTCGGAAAGCAATGAAAATACTGGCGGAAGCTATATCGAAAAGACACCTCATGCTTTTTATATCAGGGCGGTCGGACTGCTTGAATCCATGTCGGATATTGAAAATATTGTGATTACGGATAATAATGGCAACCCTGTGCTGGTAAAACATGTCGGCAAAGTGATTACCGGTTCAGCACAACGTTTTGGCGCTCTTACCAAAAACGGAAAAGGGGAAGCTGTGGGCGGCATCACCATGATGCTGAAAGGCGCCAATTCATCAAAAGTAATCCGCGAGGTGAAAGACAGGGTTAACAATATCGGGCATACATTGCCCGAAGGCGTATTCATTGAACCCTATCTCGACCGTTCCGAACTTGTGAAAAGAACAACGTCAACCATTGCCAAAAACCTTATCGAAGGCGGCCTCATAGTGATATTTGTGTTGATCCTGTTGCTGGGTCATTTTCGTTCCGGCCTCATTGTGGCTTCTGTCATCCCATTGTCCATGCTTTTTGCCTTTATCATGATGCACATCTTCGGCGTTTCAGCCAATCTTATGTCTCTGGGAGCCATTGACTTCGGTATTGTACTCGACGGGGCCATCATCATTGTGGAGAGTATCCTCTTTCACCTGCACAGGAACCAGGCCGGAAAAACACTGACATCGGCTGAAATAGACACAGAAGTGCGTTCGTCCACTGCAGGCATCTATCAATCGGCTTCCTTCGGCGTTATTATCATAATGATTGTTTTCATTCCCATCCTTTCTCTTACAGGCATCGAAGGAAAAACGTTCAGGCCTATGGCACAGACTTTTATGTTTGTTGTGCTGGGAGCCTTCCTGCTTTCTGTGACTTATGTTCCCATGATGACAGCTCTTTTCCTCGAAAAAAAGGTAAAAAACAAAACGACGCTCTCTGACAGGTTCATAAAATTCCTTAAACTGACCTATTACCCTGTGCTGAGATTTTCTCTCGCCAACAAATACACCATCCTCATCGTCACACTGGTGGTCTTTACCTTCGCTGTATGGTCTTTTACCCGTCTGGGCGGAGAATTCATTCCTACCCTCGAAGAGGGCGACCTGGCCATGCAAATGACCATTCCCACAGGCAGCTCCCTTTCACAGAGTATCCTCACAGCCAGCAGAGCTGAAAAAATACTGATCGACAATTTCCCCGAAGTTGAACAGGTTGTTTCAAAGATAGGAACGGCAGAGGTGCCGACCGACCCCATGGCTATTGAAGATGCCGATATTATGATCGTATTGAAAGATAAAAATGAATGGGTAAGCGCAAAAAGCCGCGAAGAGCTCATTGGAAAAATGAAAGATAAGCTCAGCGTTATCACGGCGGCAGGTTTTGAATTCACACAGCCCATTCAGCTGCGGTTCAATGAACTGATGACAGGTGTAAAAACCGATGTTGCCGTGAAGATCTATGGCGAAGACCTCAATGAACTTTATGCCCTCGGCAACGAGGCTGCCGGTCTCATCAACAACCTGCCGGGTGCTGCCGATGTGAAGGTCGAGCAGATCACCGGGCTGCCGCAGATTTACATAACCTACAACCGTGAAAAAGTCGGCAGGTACGGGCTTAGAATTGCTGACCTTAATGCCGTCATCCGCACAGCCTATGCCGGGGGAAAGGCCGGTGTTATCTTTGAAGGCGAACGCAATTTCGACCTGGTCATCAGGCTTGACACATCATATCGCAAAGCCCTTAACCTGGATAATCTCACCGTGCGCTCTGCCGATGGCAGCATCATCCCGGTGAGCGAGGTAGCACAGACCAGTCCGGTGAGCGGACCGGTTCAGATTGCCCGCGACAACACGCGCCGAAGAATCACCATTGGCATCAATGTACGCAACCGCGACATACAAAGCCTTGTTGAAGATATCCGCAAAACCCTTAATGCAAAACTCAGGCTTAAACCCGGTTATTATATTACCTACGGCGGCCAGTTTGAAAACCTGAAAAAAGCCCAGGAACGACTTCTTATCGCCGTCCCTGTTGCCCTGCTGCTGATCCTCATCCTGCTGTTCTTTACCTTTAACTCCATCCGTTACGCCTTGCTGATCTTTACAGCTGTCCCCCTTTCTGCCGTCGGAGGCATTGCTGCATTATGGATCAGAGGTCTCCCCTTCAGCATCTCGGCCGGCGTGGGCTTTATCGCCCTGTTCGGCGTAGCTGTACTCAACGGCATCGTCCTTATCTCCTATTACAACGAAATGATCCGCGAAGGTATCACACACATCAGCTATATCGTCGTCAAAGGAGCCTGTACAAGACTCCGTCCGGTTATGATGACAGCCACCACCGACATCCTGGGCTTTCTGCCCATGGCCATTTCCGCCTCAGCCGGCGCTGAAGTGCAACGACCCCTGGCCACCGTTGTCATCGGCGGCATCATAACATCAACAATGCTCACCCTCATCATACTTCCCATTTTATATACCATAATGAACGACCCTTCTGAACGGAAATCAATCTTCAGGAAAAGAACGAAAAAACTTCCCTTTGCCATGCTGTTGTTGCTGCTTCTCCCGGTAACGGCCGGCGCCCAGGAGAAAAGCGGCATAGCGATAACCCCTGACGAAGCCGTTTCAATAGCCCTGAAAAATAATCACGAGATCAGAAATGCTGAATTGCAGGTGATTAAATCAAAAACGATGAAGACGGGAGCCTGGGATTTCGAACCCGTGGAGTTTACTTACCAGTACGGACAGATTAACTCAGCCGAAAAAGATTATGCCATCGAAATAAATCAGCATTTCGGCTCCCTGCTCAACCATATACACCGCTATAACATGGCCAGGCAACATGAAGAAGCCAGCCTTGCCGAACTTGAAATCAGTAAAAGGTCCCTCACGGCACGCGTGAAATCGGCCTATTTCTTCTGGTGGTATATCAATGAAAAACAGCGCCTGACCCGGGAAGAAGCTGCACTGTTCGCCGATGTTAAACGGATTGCCGACCTGCGTTATCAGCTTGGCGAATTCGGCGAACTTGAGAAGACTATGGTAACAGCCCGCGCTGCAGCAGTTCAGAACAAAGTCAGCATGCTCTCCGATGACGCCATGATCGCTGAAAACAAACTGAAAGAGCTGATGGTCACAGAGGAAGACCTTGCCCCTCCTGCTGCCTTTATCCCCATGTTTCAGGTCGATAAACCACATGATACAGCAGGGTACAGCAATGCTGCTGTTGCAGCACTTTACAGCGAAAAAGCCGGACTTATGTCAGCAGCCCTCAGGACTGAACGGTCAAAATTCTGCCCCGGCCTCTTTGCCGGTTATTTTTACCAGGATATATATCCCCTGAAAGGACTCTCAGGATGGCAGGTTGGTTTCTCATTCCCACTGCTGGCCTTCGGCCAGGTCTCAAGGATAAAAGAAGCAAAAATAGAAGAAGAGATAGCCATGAACCAACTTGAACAAATGGCTTTTTCAAGTACCATGGCCATCGAAAACCTGCTGGCTGAACTGACAAAATACTTCCGTCAGCTGCAGTATTACAATCAACATGCCCTTGAACAGGCTGATGAGATCATCCGCCATGCCACACTTCAATTTGAAAAAGAAAACATTGACTACCTCGAATATGTGCAAACCCTTTCACAGGCCATTGCCATAAAAACCGGGTATCTTGAAACACTGAACAACTATAATCAAACGGCTATTCAACTTGAATTCTATGCGTATTAAAAATCATCTAACAGCTGCCATCACAGTGTTGTCACTTGTCTTAACCACAATAACATGCCAACATCAGACAGACAAAGAACACCTGTCTTCCGGCAGCGACACCGTTATGGTTCCGGACCTTGTGAAACTCTCCCCCGGACAGATTGAAATGGCCGGTATCATAACCGGGAAAATGGAAGAACGCCAAATGGGCCATATCTTCGAATGCAACGGAACAATTGAAGCACCGCCGGAAAATATAGCCGACGTGACTGTTTCTGTCGGGGGACTGGTGAAAAGCTGCCCTTTCAGGCCGGGCGACTATGTGTCTGCCGGTCAGCCTGTCGCCGTGCTCGAACATCCCGATTATATCAGGATGCAACAGGATTTCCTTGAAACAAAAAGCCAGTGGGAATATTTTAAAGAAGATTTTAAAAGACAGGGGGAGCTGACCGTTGAAAATGCAGCATCGGTGAAGACCATGCAACAGGCACAGGCCAGTTTCAGGTCAACCGAGGTTAAACTGTTCGCCCTCAGGAGCCAGCTGAAACTCTTGGGCATCAATGCCGACAGCCTGACCATTGAAAACATCTCATCGACGGTCAGCATCAAAGCCCCAATAACAGGCATCATATCAAAAATTGATGTCAACATCGGCAAATATGTGGGCCCCGAACAAAGGGTGTGCGAGATCATAAACAATACCAATCTGTACCTGCATTTACTGATTTACGAAAAAGACATTCATCACATCACCAAAGGCCAGCCCGTTGAATTCTCCCTGGTCGGTGAACCCGAAAAAAGATACCAGGCCAGGGTGAAAGCTGTTTCACCAAAAAAAGATGAGTCAAATAACGCCTTCAGCATGCACGCTTCTATAACAAAAGGCCTGCCGGTTTTTAAACCCGGCATGTATGTAAAGGCATTTGTCAGCACCAATGAGCATCCCGGTCTGACCCTGCCCGTCACAGCCATCATTGCCGGTGATAATGAACATGCAGTGTTCATAAAGACATCAGGTGGTTTTCAGCGTGTCGTCATCAGCACCGGCATATCGGCTGATAACCGGATTGAGATCCTCGGTTATCCGCCCGGATTACCGGATTCCGTCATCGTTCTGGACGGAGCCTATTATCTCAACGCTGCATGGAATGACCAGGAATAATACAAAAAGAAAATCTCCTCCATTTGAGTTCCATTAAAGTGAATATTATATATTTGCATTCGTAACAAATGAAATCTTAAACAATTATGGAAACTACATCTAACACTTATCAGAAACCCGATAAGAAAACGCCTGTGGTGCTGATCCTGCTGGTGATAATATTAGCCCTTGCCGTCGCTGTACTGGGATATAAATATTATACCGAATCACAGCGCCTCGAAGATACAACCGCCGAAAAAGAAATCCTGGAGGATGTTAAAAGTGACCTCGAGAAACAATTGCGCGATATGGTTGTTGAATATGACTCTCTTAAAACCGAAAATGACAGCATAAACACCCTTCTTACAAATGAACAGGATAAAATCAGGAAACTTCTGAGGTACAGGGCTACTGATGCTGAAAAAATCAAAAGGTACAGGGATGAACTTGAAACCCTGAGAAAAGTCATGCGGAGTTACATCGTTCAGATCGATTCATTGAACACCCGTAACCGCCTGCTGACAGAGGAAAACATAATGGTCAGGCAACAGCTTTCCGAAGCTGAGACCCAGAATATCGAACTCTCAAAAGAGAAAGAACTGCTGGGCACACAGGTACAACTTGCCAAAGTTCTGTCAGCCAAGAATCTTGTCATTAAACCCCTGAATCAAAGAGACAGGGAAAACAGCAAAGCAAAGAAAATTGCTAAAATTGCCGTTGAATTTACGGTACGTGAAAATACTGTTGCCGAACCCGGCAGCAAAGCCATATACCTCCGACTGCTGAATCCCGATAATGTGGCATTATCAAACCCTACAGGTGACATGTTTACCTATAACGGCGAAAACCTGGTTTATTCTGCCAAACGTGATATAGAATATGAAAACAATGATATCGATGTGGTCATCTTCTGGGTTAAAACAGAGGAACTTATTGAAGGCAACTACACAGCCATCCTCTATACCGAAGGATATGAGATCGGTTCTGCTTCCTTTGAGCTGAAATAATATTCCCTCAGTGATATTTAAAGGGTTGCCGCCACGTGCAGCAACCCTTTTTATTTATGCGGAGAGAATTTCTCCTTTAACTGGAGCGTCCGCTTGTGCCTTCAAACCATCAGGTCCCTCACAATGGCATCCGAAATAAAATACCCATCCTCAGTAAGGGTCAGTATATTACCCTCTTTCCGCACATGCCCCGAACAGATATAATGCTCAGCGCCCTTCATCAGCGTCTCTGCCACAGATAAACCAAATGTCTGCCGTATTTTTTGCAGATCAACACCCCACATAGTCCTTAATGACGTTAACAGGACTTCATTCAGATGATCGTTCAGGGTCAGGACCTCTTTTTCAAATACCGGCTTTTCATCTGTTATGCCCCTTAAATACTTTCTGAGGTCCGGCACATTCCACTGTCTTGACACCCTGTCATAGGAATGTGCTGACGGACCCAGTCCGATATAAGCTTCCCCTTTCCAGTAACCGGTATTATGTCTTGAAAAATATCCTGCCTTTGCCCAGTTGGATATCTCATAATGTATAAAACCCCTGTTCCCGGCCTGTTTTCTCAGAAAGGTGAACTGTGCATGACTATCTTCCTCATCAACAGGGGTTATCAAACCTTTTTCCAGTTTCCTGTAAAACACGGTTTTTGGCTCTATCGTAAGATGATAAGCCGACAGATGTTGTATTTCAAGGTTAAAAAGACGGTTAAGGTTAAAAGCCATGTCAGCCACTGTTGAACCCGGAATACCGTATATCAGATCAACACTGATATCTGCAAAGCCATGTTCTTTTGCCCTTTCAACACATTCACAGGCTTCCGCAGCCGTATGCCGGCGGTTCATCAAAACCAGGTCACGGTCAAGAAATGACTGAACGCCTATGCTTAAGCGGTTAACTGAGGTCAACTCCCTCAGGGATCTCAGGTAAGCGTCGGAAAGATCATCCGGATTGGCTTCCAGTGTAATCTCACTGTTCCCGGCAACACCATGAAATTGCGACACAGCCTGAATAATCTCCTGTATCTTATCTGCTTCAAGCACCGACGGCGTTCCCCCTCCGAAATAAATAGTCTCCACAGGTTCGCCTCTGAGATAACCGGCACGGAGTCTGAGTTCATTTTTCAGCGCATCTGTATAAAGTCCGGCATCACATGCAGATGCCACCCTGTAGAAATCGCAGTAATGACATATACTGCGGCAAAAGGGAATATGGATATAGACACCGGCCATTTTTTGTGATGATGGTATTTCATTCCGGAGACTAAGGTAAACCAAAACCACCAATTACTGTTTACCGATTACCAATTACCAGTGACCAATTACCAGTGACCGAATACCGATTACCAAATACCTTCTCCCCCTCTTTAATCTTTTGTCTTGATTCTTGCTTCTTGACTCTCGGTTCTGCCATTTTTTTGATATCTTTATTTCATGAGTCCCTGAGGAAAAATAAACCCGTAAGAACACAATCATGACACCTGCTGAAAACAAAGCTCATCGCGAAAAAGCAATCCGGGAACCAGAAAGATTCGGGGGCCGTAAAAATATCCCTGAAGAGGATAAACCGGATGTCCTCAGATATCCGGATTCAAATTATCGTGAGATTTTTAATGCTGTTACAAATGGCATCTTTATCCAGGAAATAAAGGACGGGAAAGTGATAGATGTTAACGATGCCTTGCTTATCATGTTCAAAGGCAAACGTGAGGACATCATCAATAAGATCCCTGATAATCTCAGCTCAGGATTCCCGCCTTATGACAAGGAAAATGCCATCAGGTTTTTTAAAAAAGCCTTAAAGGAAGGAGAATGCCTGTTCCAATGGCATTCACGCAAAACCACCGGGGAGTTATTCTGGACAGAGATACATCACAAACGCGTCATTATTGGCGGAGAAACTCTTATTTTATCAGTGGTAAGAGATATCACACAGCAGAAGACCATAGAGGAAAAACTGAAAATCAGCGAATACCGCTTCAAAAATTTCGTTGATCTGACAACTGATGTTATTCTTTATGTCAAAGTTGATCCTCCGATGGATACATCGTTATCACCTGAAGAGCAATTGCATTATTTAACGAACCACAGCTTCTGCGGAGATATGAATAATATGCTCATGAAGCTGAGAGACATCAAAAATGCTGATGACTATATTGGCAAACCTCTCACAGATTTAATGCTTACAGATTCCAGAAATACCCGGGCGCTGGCGTTTGGAAAATACTTTATCCAATCGGGATACCGGCTTATCGACATGGAAACATCTTATGATGAAAGAGACGAAAACCACCGGTATTATCAAAACAGCATTATCGGCATCCTGTACGATAATAAATTAACCGGTTACTGGCATACCATGCGAAACATATCGGGGTTGAAAATTGCAGAGAAGGCATTGCAATATAAGACCCGTTTAGACCGCCTTGTCTCAAACATCTCCGCACAATTTATCAATCTGCCCCCGGAGAACATCGACAGAAATATTGAAGCTTCCCTGGGTGATATCTGTAAGATAACCGGTTCCGATGCAGGATTTCTCTTTCTTATCATCGGTTCAAATGATACCTTTAGTCTGACACATCTCTGGCATAATCACAATATACAGATCAACCGGCCTGATCTTTTTACTTTGTCCATGAATGATATAAAATGTCTACTGGACAGGCTTGAAAAAGAAGGTATACTGATCATACCCTCAGAAAAACATTTACCTTCTGAGGAGTCTGAAAAATGGATTAAGAATATCACTGGTTCCGGGAGTGTTGTCATCGGCCCGGTTTATTATCAGGAAAACCTGTTGGGGATGATAGGACTGGTATCAACAGTTCCGGCATTTCAATGGAAAGAAGATGATATCTCTGCTTTAAAGGTGATCAGTAACATTTTAATCAATGCCATCCAGCGGAAGAACGCCCAAAAAGCATTGATGCAAAGCGAGCAAAACTATCGTGAAATTTTCAATTCCACCACTGAAGCTATTTTAATATTCGATCCCGACACCGGTCAGATCACGGATATAAACCAGGTTTTTCTCGACCTGTTCAATTGCACATACCCCGAAGCGCTGCATTGTTCACTTGAATCACTCAGTGTAGAGGCAGCTGATTTAAATCCGGTACGTATCGCAGAACTGATCCGTAAAGCGCCTGATGACGGTTCTGTTTTGGTTGAATGGCATGCCAAAAAGAAAAATAACGAAAAATTCTGGGCTGAATTATCTGTAAAAAATGCAGAAATCGGCAGCGAAAAGAGAATTCTGGTTGTGATCCGTGATATAACCGACCGGAAAGAAGCACAGGCAGCGCTGGTAAAAAGTGAGGAACGATTCCGGAGTATCCTGCAGTTTCTAACTGACATTATCTGGATCATTGATAAAGACATGGTCATCCTTTATGAATCACCTTCTTCCTCAAAGGTGATGGGTTATAATCCGGGATATATGACGGGTAAAAAAGGCCTTGATTTTATACATCCTGATGATTTACCTGTCATATTCAGGGACTTTACCGAAGTCCTGGATAAAGCCAATGACTTTATTCCGACAGAATTCAGGGCCCGGCATGCCGACGGTCACTATGTGCAACTGGAAGCCATCGCCAGCAACCTTTTGGATCATAAAGCCATTAACGGCATTGTCGTCACCTGCCGTAATATAACAGAACGCAAAAAAGCCGAAAGACAGCTCAAAGAGAGTGAGGAAAAATTCAGGGTCATCTTCGAAACAGCAATGGATGGCATTTTTATGATGCTCGATGACCTTTTTGTGGATTGTAATTCAGCTGTGCTTAAACTGTTCGGATGCACACGTGAACAGATACTGGGTAAACCGCCTTATTCGTTCTCACCCGAATATCAAATCGATGGCCGTCTTTCCAGAGAAAAAGCCAGGGAAAAAATAAGAATGGCCTATGACGGGATCCCCCAATTCTTTGAGTGGCTGCATCTCCGGCCTGACGGTGTGCAGTTCGAAACCGAAGTCTCCCTTAACTGCATCGAACTGTGCGGAGTAAAATACCTGCAGGCTATCGTCAGGGATATTACCAGCAGGAAAGAAGCAGAAAAAGCCATCAAAGAAAGCGAGGCAAAATTCCGGAACATCTTTAACAGCAGTACTGATGGCATTATTATACTGGGACAGGATCTTCGTTTCCGCGTGGCCAATGAAATCTTCCTTAAAAGAACAGGTTTAACGCTGAAAGAAATCACATCACTGACGCCGGCTGATCTCTTATCTGAAAGAGATATTCAGAAAATCAATGAACGAATAAAACAGCTTTACGCAGGGAAAAGGATTTCCTCAAATGAAATTGAATTTATCGCCAGGGATAATTCGGTAATACCTTTTGAAATAAACAGCAGACTCATTGACTATGAAGGATCAAAAGCCATTCTGGCTGTTGTAAGAGATATAACTGAACGAAAACAATTTGAGAAAAAAATACTCGATACCATTATCATAACCGAGGAAAAAGAAAGGGAAAACTTTGCCAAAAACCTTCATGATGAAATAGGGCCCCTGCTTTCAAGCATTAAGATGTATATTAACTCGCTTGAATCCACACGGCTGAAGGAAAAGCATGATTTTATCATCAGGCAGCTCAAAGATATTGTAAAAGAAGCCATTCAGAGCACCAAAGAGATCTCAAACGACCTCAGCCCTCATATCCTGTCAAACTACGGCCTGAATGCCGCTGTTGATTCATTCATTAGCCGTATATCGCATATATATACCGTTAATTATAATACCAACCTCGGTAACAACCGCTTCCACGAACTGGTTGAAACATCGGTTTACCGTATTATCAAAGAGCTTATTAACAATACATTGAAACATTCACTGGGCAATACCATAAACATCAGTATCAGTTACAACCGGGGCATACTCGACCTGCTTTATTCCGATAACGGAAAAGGACTGCCAAAACAACCTGAGAAAAAAGGAGATACCGGCATGGGCATTCCCAACATTATCAGCCGGGCACGCTCCCTCAATGCGGCTTATAAATTTTTTAACAGCCCCGAAGGTGGAATGGGTTTTGAATGCAGAATAAACATAAATAAAAATAATTAATGCGAATTCAGGATTTATTAAAGAGTAAAACTGGCAGGTTTTGGGCAGGCATCAAAAAAAATCCTTAATTTAACGGCATTGATACTTAATTCTTAAATCATTTTAAGTATTGTATAACTGGCAAATTGAACTAATATAATTGAATTTAACCTCATCAGCATGCGAAAAGCACGTCTCTTTCTGGTCGATGACCATCAGCTGTTCAGGAATGGTTTGAAATTCATCATCAATGAAAGGAAGGACATGGAAGTTGCCGGTGAAGCATCAAATGGCAAAGAGTTTCTTGAATTGCTTGATTTTGTCAATCCCGATGTCGTGTTGATGGATATCGGTATGCCGGTAATGGATGGCATTGAAGCTACAAGATCCGCCCTTCAAAGATACCCCGACCTGAAGATTCTTGTCCTTTCAATGTTTGGCGAATCAGAATACTATAATGCTATGATCGATATGGGGGTTAAAGGATTCGTGCTGAAAGACTCCGACAATGAAGAACTTTACCAGGCCATCCTGAAGGTCTTTGCCGGCGGAACACATTTCTCGCAGGAATTGCTGCTTTCCATCATAAGGAATAAAACACCTGACAACAATGTCCTGCTTACCCGCCGTGAAAAAGATGTGTTGAACCTTATCTGCCAGGGACTGTCAAATCAGCAGATCTCCGAGAAACTCATCATAAGCCAGCGTACCGTTGAAAGACACCGGGCTAACCTGCTGGCCAAAACCGATTCAAAGAACTCCATCAGCCTTGTGATCTATGCCATCAGAAACCGCCTTGTTAAAATCTGATGCCTTTGGGAGAGTTGTTCGCTAACACATACTGGTTCAAGCGGACGCTTGCGCCAGTTAGGGCGTCATCTGCGAGAACCTCTCCCCTTTCGTATGGTCGGAATGCGAACGTCGGTAAATACCCATATGCAATTGGGTATTTTTTCTTAAAAAATAAGTAGTTGTCTGTAACCTGTCATTTGTAAACATTTATATATTTGTATGGTTAAACTTTATGATTTTCATTAAAAAGCATGTAACTCGTTTACGAGTTCATATAGTTTTAGGGTTTGGTTGGATTTAGGTAGGAAGCGGGGGGTCGGATTTTTCCGGCTTCCCGTCTTTTTTCAGGCTATGCTGGTCAAAGCCCTGATAACTTTGATAAAACAATCCGAACCCCTGCACTTTTTTTCAGTTATTAGTGTTAAAAAAGAAAATACCAGGCCTTTTATTACCTGTGTTCTTACAGATAAAATATGAAAAAGCTGAAAATATTGATCGTTGACGACAATCCTCATTTTATCAATGCGTTAAAATATATGATTTCCGATTTTTTCGAGGATCGTATCGAAAATATTGACGAAGCTCATGATGGGGCCGAATGCCTTGAGCTGCTGAAAAAAAAAGTATGTGACCTGGTTTTTATGGATATCAGCATGCCCAATATGAACGGGATTGATGCAACACGCGAGGCTACACGCATGTTCCGCAACCTTATCATTATTGCAGTGTCATTCCATTCCGAGATGAATTATGTTGTCCAGATGATCGAAGCCGGGGCAAGAAGCTACCTCATAAAAGATGAGATCAACAAAGAATCCCTCGAAAAGGTGCTTTCCATAGAATATACGTTTTAATTGGCCGGCCTTTATGCTTTATTCTTGATTCTATATTGATTTTCGATTTCCGATTTAAGATTTTCGATTTCCGAAGTTTTAATTCCAACACCCCAAAACTCACCGTGCCAAACCCAAAACTACCGATTACCGATTACCGATTACCTTCTTCCTTCCCGCACCCTGCCGGGGTTTCCACGCGCAAAGCTGACGCACACCGCTTGCAGGATTTCCGCCCCAACACCCCAGAATCCTGTAATCCTATAAATCCTATAAATCCTGGTTCAGACAAACATTCAAAACGAATACCCCAGCCTTACATCAAGAAAATCTGCTACATAACGATGCGCCTTCAGGCTTATGCCCGTGTAAACCGATCTGAAGGTATAAAATGAAAGGGTGTAGCGCTGAAAAACCGGATCTTTTCGCTTAAAAGGAGAATACAGGTAAGCACCCATCTGTATCTGAAAGGTGAAACGGCCCAGCAGCAGATCATGCCCCAGCAGGGCAGCAACATATTTATGGTCAACAATCTGACTGCCCGTATTCAGCGAATTTCTTTCCATTTCATGCCTGTCAGCATAGTCAGCCACAAACTCCATCCCGCCCATGATCCCGCTGATGCGCCCCACCACTCTTGTATAGCTGGTCAGCAATCCTATAACCGGATACCGTTCATGCCCCTTGATATCGGTTTTTCCGGTACCGAACAGGCATATGTCAAGCCTGCCCTTGTAAGGAATCAACTGCAATGATTTGTCCTTTATCCTGTACTCAAACGGGAGGGGATTGATGCGATAATCCACCCCCAGTGAAAGGGTGGGATAGTTTATGCCGGTGTTGGGATTTTTAATGCCGCCATTGGAAATATGATTAAATGATCCGGCCAGGCGAAGGTTAAGCTTTTCTGTTATGCGACAGTTGATGCCTGCGTTTAACAAAACCACGAAACTGAGCGGAGAACTGTAAAACCGGTTTGTCGGATTGTCAACTGAATCATAAACATTATCCATGTACGAAGGACCAATGCCAAACCTCACTGTACCATAGAGGCGTCCCCCTGCTCCTATGAGGGGCTCAATAAAACCGTAAAGTGACCAGGCATTACCCAGCACTTCAGGATTTCCAAAGTTGATAAAGAAAAAAGAAAAGCCTGCACGCGGATAACAAAAACAGTATTTCCATGTGTCCCTGCCCATCAGCAACCAGGCAAAATCCGCTTCTATACCCCGGGGCTTTGACCATGATATATCCTGTATGGTGCTGGAATGGGGGACAATAAAACCATAATGCCCCCTCAACCCCGGCATGATAACCTTATTCCTCTCTTCCCGGGCACCAACCCCACATATCGAAAAAATGAATAATATGATGAAAAATAAACGCATTATCCTGGTCGTTTACCCTTTCTCATTCCCTCACTGGCGCAAGCGTCCGCTCGTGCCCTCACCCACTGCCCAAATCCCATCCATGCCGATTACCGATTACCTTCTTCCTCGCCCTCACACTCACTCTCACTCTCACTCACGCCTTCTCCTCACAAATGTACGCCATCTTTGTTAATTATCCACGAAACATTATTTCAATATGTTCATATTTAATATGTTATGTGTGGCGATGACAAAAATCATCTGTTGATAATAATAGAGATCATAAGCAAACAATTGATTAAACCCGGTGTGAGAGTGCAGGATAAAAGTGAAGATCGTTAATAACTTATGAATTTGTTAACATAAGAGGGGTATGAAAATGATTAATTTTATCCTGTTTTTTTCCAAAACCACCATGATGCCTGGAATCAGAGAAACCCTGCACACACCGCGTGTGCGTATATTAAACGATGAAAAGAGAATATCAGTCACGGGCCATTCAAGACTCGAAGACCCTTCTTCCTTCTACGAGGAGTTTATCAGACTGCTCGATGACTGCATGACTGACTTCAAAACACATGCCACCCTCGACTTCAGTTTCAGCTACCTCAACAGCAGCTCTTCAAAATGGCTGTTTCACATCCTCAAAAATTTGCAGAATAAATACCAGGGTAAAAAAATCATAACCGTTAACTGGTATTACGAGAAAGACGACGATGCCATGCTCGAAGCCGGCGAAATCTTTCAGTCACTGCTCAGCCTGTCTTTTAACATCGTTCCGGTAAAATAGTCACCTTACATTTACTTATTTTAAAAGCACCCCGTTAAAACACCCGCCAGAGCGTTATTGCGAAGAGCGCGACTGTAATGATCGGGTTTGTTAAATAATGAATGTGCGCGACACAGCAAGCGGAGTGCGGAAGCAAAACACACCTGAAGTATAGTATTTAAGTGCACTATTCCCCCAAATTATGTAATTTTGCTGCAGACTTTCCGTTAAATAAACGGTTATCTGATAATTTTAAACCGGGCTTTTGTTGCTGCATTTTCACCATCAGTTCTGCAGAGACACCCGACAAAAAACCAGTTGTATGAAAAAAGTGAGTGTATTTGCCATCCCCATGTTGCTCCTGGCCTTTTCAGCTTCATCCCAGGATACAGTTACCCGCGAACTTCCGCCATTCACCCGTTTGTATGTCGCCGATAAAATCACGGTTGAATTGTATAAAACTGACAAAGAATCCGCTACCATCAAAACCCAGGGTATTGACCCGGCCGATATCCAAACCGTTGTTGAAAACAACACTCTTAATATCAAACAGGTCGGATCGCATTTCAGCAAAAAGAAAGTGCTGGTGAAACTGTATTTCAGGGAAATAAAAGAATTGGAGATCGTCAATGGCGCAGAAGTCCTGACAACTTCATTGTTTAAAGCCGACTCCCTCAAAGTCACCCTCAAAAGCGGCGGCATGCTTTACCTTGATGCCGATATAAAGTATCTTAACAGTTACGTTGCCGAAGGGGCCCTGCTCACGGGAGAAGGGTATGCCACCACCCACGATGCCGTTGTGGCCACATACGCCACCCTGTCGGCTTACGATCTCGAAAGTGAAACTGTTAATATCAAAGCCTCATCGGGAGGCAAGGCCAAAATCGCCGTTGAAAGCGTATTCAACGCCGAAGCTTCCTCGGGCGGAACGATCTCTTATAAGGGAGAACCGCAGGTCAAAAACATAACTGCAGGCTCCGGAACCCAGGTTGAACCCTACAAAGAATAGTTCTTTAAGGCACAAGCGGACGCTTGCGCCAGTTTGAGACGCTTGTGCCCTTCGCTCCCATCAGCGCCTCAGCCACCACCAGATCTGCCGGCGTGGTGATCTTAATATTTTCGCTGTTACCTTCAACCAGCACAACAGCATATCCTGCTTTTTCAACAACCCCGGCATCATCGGTAAATTCCGGCCGGTAATCCTGCTCATAAGCCTTCTGCAGTATTTCCCACCTGAACACCTGGGGTGTCTGAACAAGATGGTAAAGCGACCTGTCAACAGGTATGCTTCCTGTGCCCTTGTCAACCCGTAATGATTCTGCAACAGCTATGCACGGTATGGCACTCCCCTTTTCCGATGCCGTGCTGAAACAACGTTCCAGTGTATCATGGCTCACCAGGGGCCTCACACCATCATGAACAGCCACAAGTCCCTTTCCTTGCACAGCAGCCAGACTGTTCCTGACAGTGTGAAACCGCGATTCTCCTCCGTTAACAACAACATGCGGTATGGAACACCTGTGTTCATCACATAATACCTGCCAGTTTTCCCTGAAAGCCTGCGGCAGGGCCACAATAAGCTCAACATCCTTATCAAAGGAGTAAAAACAATTGAGGGTATGCATTAAAACAGGCTTTCCTTTCAGCAGCATGAACTGTTTCGGAAGATCCTGCTTCATCCGGCTTCCCAATCCCCCGGCAACAATTATGACGGTTTTTTTCATACAACCTTCATATAGAATGCCTAAATTTACGAAAGAATCTGTGTAAGTCCTCAGTGTCCCCTATCTATTCTTATATAAAACGTTCAGCTATTCCAAAATATCATTTATCATATTAACTTTGCGGGTGATACTGAGGGAGAGGTACTCGCTGATCTCGCGGATGACGCAGATTTAACGATTACAACCTCTTCTCACTTTTCGTTTTTCGTTTTTCACTTTTCACTGTATTCAGCAACCA
>JAFGTR010000096.1 GCA_016934055.1 Bacteroidales bacterium
GGCAACGATTTTATAGGTACAATTTATTTTAGTTTTTATTCTTGTTATTTGAATCTAAAATCCAATTTAAAATTATACATCCATGGTACCCTGGGATCGACTTTTTCTGCAAGTAATTTCTGAGGTAGCCCTTGGTAATGTGTTTGTAGATTTAATTCTTTTGGGGTATTATAGCAAGTAACTATGATAGTATCTTGATGCACCCTGATGTCTCCGTCCATTTTATTGAAAATAGCATCTACCATATGCATTGCATTCCAACGCTTATAAGGTTTTGGTAGTTTTTGCCTGAACTGATATGTGGCTGCCTGTGCGAGCATAGCCAAAGACATTTTACCATACCTGATGTTGAGATTAAATGTCGACGCCCTGTCGAAGCCCATAGCTCCATCGAAATTGAAGAAATCTTCAATTGCCCATCTTTCGTCATACAGATCACACAGCAGTTCTACAGCAGGCCTTTGCGATAGTGTAAGAAATGACTTATACACATAGTCCTGTTCTGTTTCCCCTTCGCGTTGGACAATCATGCGGTATTTTTCATTTTTTCCGGAAAAATTAAATACAGTCTCAGCTATGGCATATCCTGCCCATTTTTTTGTGAAGGCCAAAGACCTTTCCAGCTGTCTGATCCGTTGGCTTGATACAGCCGGAACCATGTATTCAAAACAGGATTTCCGGCTTATTTCTTTTATCAACCCTTCGGTAAAATGTTCCTTGTCCGCTAGTATTAATGCTTTCTTATTTGTTTTTTTTACCATATCCAGTAAATCAATAGTAGCCTTTGAGGTGTTAACTTCGGTAGACCCGATTGTGCATGCTATAGGCTGTCCTGTGCTGGTGTTCAATGCGAAAAATGTCTCAAGCATTTTCCCGGGTGGGCTGTTGGGCCGTTTTTTCTTCTTTGGCATTTCCCTTCGCGTTGTTGACACGATACGGTGTGGATCTATGGCCACTATACTGCCTTGAAAATGGCCGTTGTTATGTCTTACCATGGAAAGAGTCTCCTGTAACACCCTGGACTGTTCAACGGACTGATTGTTAAGAAACTCATGTACGCCCTCATCTGTTACCAGGTAACCAAACCCATTTAAAAGCTCGAACCCCTTATGAGTGATATAATACTTTTGTCGTATACGGTTCTGGCACAAAGCGGCTTCATTGACAACCTGCATAGCTATACGTGGGGGTATGTCATAGTCTCCGTACCCGGTATAAGCTTTTATCAAATCCCAACTTCCCAGTCGCAAATGTTCGGCCACCAACAACCACAATCCCACTACCGTACTGCTAACTTTCAACGATAGACTTTCCCTAAACCTTCGTTCATTGCTTTCTTTACTTATTTTTATCTGTTCTTTTTCCCTTTTTGAAAATTGGGCTTCAACTTCATACAATTCTTTTTCCCTGGCAGGATTTAGCGTATGAGTTTTTTTTGGAGTCCAAATTCTGTAATTGTCCTTTCTACGCTTCTTATGCTGACATTATATCCCATCTGGTTTAATTTTTGGGATATTACTCCAGTATTGGCTAAAGGATCAAGAAAACGGAGCCTGATAATTTGGTTCTTGACCTCTTTTGTCCTTACCGACTGATTGTTAGGGCCTCTTTTCTTGTCGATAAGTGCCGATGCTCCTTCTTTTTCAAATTTGCTTAACAATTGATAAAATCTTTGTTCTGTATAGCCATACTTTTTAATTGCAGCCTGTACCCCTAATGTACACAATCCTTCAAACAACATGGCAAACTTAAGGGAGACCTTATCTTTTGGGTTAAGCGGCAGATCATGGCCCTTGATTCCTTTTACAATCAATTTCATAATTAGTTTTTGAACAAAAATAGTCAAAAAATCAATCAAACTAAAATAATATATGGCGGTTTATTAACAATTTCTATTTTGCATAATAATAAAATATAATACATTTATATCATCATTAAAGAATATAATATAATTCTTGACATAAAATCATCGCCAAAAGAATAACGCTATACCGCCATTATTTAATTTGTTTTTCAATTTCAAACGAGCAAATACATATGATATATGCTGCTATATATCAAATATATAAATGACACTCTTTAGAATTTCTGACCTAAAAAACTAAAGTAAATATCCTAAATAATAAAGCTGCCATAGGCGGGACGTAAGGGATGGGGTAATGAATGTTATTTCATTTCTACAAGCAGTTGGCACCTACGGCGCCAGAATATGCAAAACATAAGGCTCAAAGAAACAACTACAGACTTTGTACAATCGTCAATTAGAGAAAAGACAGCAGCAGCGGGGCAGCCCTGTCCCGTAATCCTTAAATTCCATAAATCCCAATTCAGACAAAAAAAGCACACGAGGAGGAGGCAGTCCTGAATCGGTTTTTTCTCTGATCTGTTTTCATAAAATTCATTAAATTTGCATTTTTCCAATCCGGCCCTTTTGCATGAAAGGGCTTTCTGTCAATTGATTTTTGGAACAGGAGAGGCAGGAAGGCCGGACCAACCTATGAAATAGCCATGAATTCGAATACAGGATATAACGGACGGGGTTGCCCCAAAATGATAAAAGATGCCTCCGATGCATCCGCCTGTGTGGATACCGGAAGCAACAAGCTCGACACAACAGATTATTTCAGTGACATACCTGAAACATACCAGAATGTTGACATTGTTGAGATACGGTTTAAAAACACACGGAAAGGTTTTTTCAGGAATGTCAACAACCTGAAGCTGAAAAAGGGGGATATTGTTGCCGTAGAAGCCAATCCCGGACATGATATCGGCATCGTTTCTCTTACAGGTGTGCTGGTTATGCGGCAATTGCTCTGCAATAATATTTCGCCTGAAAACACTGAATTCAAAAAGGTATACCGCAAAGCTAAACCCGCCGACATTGAGAAATGGATGGAGGCTATGTCGCTTGAGCACAGCACAATGATCAAATCCCGCCAAATTGCCGAAGAGCTGAAGCTTGAGATGAAGATCGGCGATGTGGAATACCAGGGCGATGCCACCAAAGCTATCTTTTATTATATTGCCGATGACAGGGTTGACTTCCGGGAACTCATAAAGATACTGGCCGACCGTTTCAAGGTGAGGATCGAAATGAAGCAAATCGGTGCACGGCAGGAAGCAGGGCGTATCGGCGGAATAGGCTCCTGCGGGCGGGAACTATGCTGTTCCACCTGGATCACTAATTTTGTGTCGGTAACAACCAATGCAGCCCGTTTTCAGGAAGTCTCACTCAATCCACAGAAACTTGCCGGTCAGTGCGGTAAGCTGAAATGTTGTCTGAACTATGAACTGGCTGCTTACATAGATGCACAAAAAGATTTCCCTGATACCAGCATTGTTCTGGAAACAGAGCAGGGACCTGCTTATCATCAGAAGACCGATGTGTTTAAACGCTATATGTGGTATTCCATGCAGAAAGATATGCCCTCTGAAATTGCCTGTCTTTCGGTTGACCAGGTCAAAGACATCATTGCCAGAAATCAGCGGGGCGAAAAGGTTAAAAAGCTTGAAAGCATTGAAAATGTAAATATTGCTCCCATCCTTGACTATCAGAATTCAGCAGATGAGGAAAGCCTTTCACGCTTTGAAGATAACCCGGCAGCCAAACCCAAAAATAACAAAAACAAAAACCATCGAAAACACCGGTGATATGAAATATTGCATTCTTCCCGGACTATTCATGTTGTTTATACTGACAAGTGCCTGTAATGATGACAAGGTTTATCACAGGTTTATTGAAATTCCAGGTAATAAATGGAATGCCAAAAGTATTATCCATTTTGATGTGTCCGTAACAGATACTGTCCGTTCACATAATGTATACCTGTTTGTAAGGAATAATGCCAACTACAAATACAGCAACCTGTATCTGTTCGTTACCACCACCTCACCCATGGGCTTTTCGGTCCGTGATACCGTTGAGCTGATGCTGGCAGACCGGAAAGGAAAATGGGCCGGCAGAGGTGCTGCCGACATCTATACCAGCAAGCACCCCTATAAGCTGAATGTCAGATTTCCTTACCGTGGTGTATATTCATTTGATATCCAGCAGGCTTTGTGGGATACCGATCTGAAAAACATATCTGATATCGGGCTTCGCATTGACAGGCTTCCCTGACTTCACATAATCCATTGATAATCTATTTTTTAATACTGACTGGTGAAAAGAAAGCTGGAACGTTTTGCTGAGATGAACACATTCCCGAATGTGATTCAACCATCATTTAAGGAGGCTTTCAGAACGAATCATCCGCTAAAAGGCAACTGGAACAGTGATTTCTTTAAAAATCCTAATCCCCTGATCCTTGAGCTCGGGTGTGGCAAAGGAGAATATACCGTGGGTATGGCCAGGGCATTCCCGGAAAAAAATTTCATTGGTATTGACATCAAAGGCGCCCGCATGTGGAAAGGCGCCAAAACAGCTGTAAATGAAAAAGTTTTCAACGCAGCATTTTTGCGCACCCGCATAGAGTTTGCCGGATCATTTTTTGCACCGGAAGAGGTTGATGAAATATGGCTGACATTTCCTGACCCTCAACTGGAAAAAAAGAGAAAACGGCTGACTTCACCGGGTTTTTTGAATAATTACCGTAAATTCCTGAAGAATAAAGGACTCATTCACCTGAAAACCGATAACCAGGTTTTGTATGATTATACACTCGGTATATTGCTGCACAACAAATTAAAGGTCATAAACCAAACCGCGGATTTATATTCTGCGGCATCTGCTGACCCTGTATTGTCCATTAAGACATTCTATGAAAATCAATATATCGAAAAGGGATTAACAATAAAATACATTTGTTTCCGGTTGCCCCATGACAAGAACATCGAAAACATTCCGGATGCCTGAGGATGCGGATTTTTTTGACCGCGTATATGCGGTAACCAGACTAATTCCACCAGGCCGAATAACAACCTATGGTGCCATAGCCGCGTACATCGGTTCACCTCAGGCCGCCAGGACAGTAGGCTGGGCTATGAATGCCTCTCACCTTCAGCCTGGTTATATTCCAGCCCACCGGGTGGTGAACCGTAACGGCCTGCTCACCGGTAAGCATCATTTCAGGCATCCATCATTGATGCAGGAATTACTTGAAAGCGAAGGCGTTATTGTTATTGATGACAAGGTAAAAGATTTTGCCGGGCTTTTCTGGGATCCTTCCAGAGAATTAATCTGAATAAAACAAACCCATAAAAAATTTAGCCCTATCTTTGCATTTTTGACTGAGAAAACTCAATTTTTATGCGATATAATCCTGTTGTTGAATGAAATACTTATAAAGATGGATATTAACAAAAAAAATGAAATGACGCAAAAAGTCAACCTGGCAATTGAAACTGTCAGGCCTTATCTGGTAGCCGATGGCGGAGATGTGGAACTGGTTGAACTGACGGATGATCTTACTGTTAAAGTACGCCTCAAAGGTGCCTGCAGCGGATGTCCCTTCAGTATGATGACCCTGAAAGCGGGTATTGAAAAGGCCATTCGCAAGGACGTGCCGGAAATAAAAGAACTGATAGCCATAGACTAATCCTGGTGAATCTATAAATAACAACATGACAGTCAGTTAAGTCCCTGTCACCAATAATATGGAATCGCAATAATGGCTTTTTGTTCTTTATTATTCCCGTTTTTTTCTTATTCCGGGAATAAATATTTTTACTTTCTTAAAATAAATTGCCGTATAGTATGTTAATAATTATTGACAGATAAATACTAACAATCAACAAATCAGCAAACCTGCCTGCCGGCAGGCAGGTCAACAAATCAACAAATCAACAAATCAACAAACCTGCCTGCCGGCAGGCAGGTCAGCAAATCA
>JAFGTR010000097.1 GCA_016934055.1 Bacteroidales bacterium
AACAAGGGAATCTCTTCAGCCAAATCAAGCGACAGGCCTGCAGGATATGAGAGATGGGGCACCAATAAAGGCATCAGAGGCAGGGTGAATTTAAGTCCTGTAACAATTCCTGCCGGTGTGGACAAAAATAACTTCACAGCTGTACAATTGGCTATTGAAGACCTGATCATTGAAGAAAGAGCGCTGGAACTGGCTTTCGAAGGAAAACGATGGTTTGATCTGGTTCGTATCGCTGAACGCCGGGGTGATCCGGCCTATCTGGCCAATAAAGTTGCGGCAAAATTCAGTGACCCTGTCCAGGCTGAGATGATCCGTAATAAATTAATGGATCCGAACAGCTGGTATCTGAAATAGGGATATTGAATTAAGCCACAAGTTACGTCCCGGAATACCGGGACTAAACTTGCAGCAGTTGGAGATTCGCATACTGGTTCAAGCGTCCGCTTGGGCCAATTATTTACTATAAGAAATTTCCTGTATGGTGTACGGATAATGCCAGACAAAACCTGGGAACATATGTCCGACTGAGGTGTACGTGTCACGTGTTAAGCGGGAACCTCAGCCAAACCATAGGAAAGGTTAAAGACGTTTTTATATATTCAAATCCGGAGGATTTGCATGTTTATAGAAAGCCTTTTTCGGGAGAAACATTCGACCCCGGCCGGGGTTGTATATCTTGTGCGCAAAATGTTCAATAAACATAGGATCCTCCGGGATCCTTTTTGCATTTACCCCCATATTACCGCAAGGTAACGAAGTGTAACTTGTGGTAATGCCAGAGAGGACAAAGATAATCCTTAACTTAACGGCATTGATCCATAACTAGAATTTCATAGCATTTAACACATCATCATAACGTTCTCATATCTGCTTTCATCAGATCATCCAGGTCATATACCGGACGTTCGATGTCATAAGGAATGGGCTTTCGGCTGAATTGCTGAAAATAAAGCAGACAGGCATCTTTCCATATCTGGGCATGACGGCACTGTTTGCGGAGTTTACTTTGTACGGCTGAAAAACGATCTGCATCAATGTAAGGCTCAACTTTATCCCAGACAATCTGGAACTGACGAACCTGTTGTAAGCCTGTGCCATAATGCTTGCATATTTCATCCCACAACGGGCGTCCGCTTTTCATTTTGTAATCCCATGGCAAATGGTGGAACCATAGTAAATATATTTCCGGACATGTTTCCGGATCGTTGAACAGGGAAGTAAGCGGTTCGTGGTATTGGCAAACAGCATTACTTCCGCTTTTAGTCCTGTCAAAGCCTACACCAAATGTGTCAGCGCGATGATAATAAGGGGGCGTCCAGTCTTTTCTTACGCCTTTTGGAGCCCACCATGGGCCGGGACCGTAATGGTGATCTGCTGCAAAAATATGGTGAAATCCGAGAGGCATCATATAGTTAACGGCAGCTTCGCGGCTGCTGAGCATGATTTGTTTTACAGGTGTCAGAAAATTGTCATGCCAGTCTTTTGAGACAGACACATCGGAAAAAGTAAGCTTTAGCCATTCATCGGCAATTTCCTCACTTGTCAGTTGATTATCCCAGGCTAGCCTGCCAAATGCATACCAGTTTGCCTGTGCAAAGTGATGCCCGCACCAGTTGGCATCCAGTCCGATATTGGCCACTCCTGCAATGGCTGTATGTTTTTGAGGGAAGAGGCTGCCATCAGTGGTACGGGCAACGGTACTGCCTTCACCTTCCTGATAAGTCTCGCTTTTTAAAAACTCTTCCCACATGGGCGCCAGGTATACAAGGTGAATTGAATGTCCCAGGTATTCCTGGGTTATCTGTAGTTCAGCCATAACTGAGGTCTTTTTCATGGCGCCGAAAAGCGGGCTGAAAGGTTCGCGAGGCTGAAAATCGACAGGACCGTTTTTGACCTGTATAATAACATTGTCGCGGAATTGACCATCGAAGGGCATAAATTCATCGTAGGCCTGACAGGCCCGGTCTTCACTGTTTGGGCTATACACAAAAGCACGCCACATAACAATACCGCCGAAAGGTTTAAAGGCATCGGCCATCATATTGGCTCCGTCGGCATGGGTTCGCCCAAAATCCTGCGGGCCGGGTTGCCCCTCGCTGTTGGCCTTTATTAAGAATCCCCCGAAATCGGGAATCAAACCATAAATATCCTTTACCTTGGCTTTCCACCAGTTTATGACATCGGGATTTAAGGGATCGGATGTTTCTAACCCGCCGATTAATGAGGGTGATGAAAACTTCACTGAAAGATAAGCTTTTATGCCATAAGGACGCAGTATGTCGGCTACAGCCTTCACCCTTTCAAGGCATTCAGAAGTCAGTATAAGGGGTGAGGCGTTTACATTATTCAGCACTGTGCCGTTAATGCCAATGGATGCATTGGCACGGGCATATTCCTGCCATAACACCTTATCGTTTTCTGTTATAGCAAAGCCATTTTCTCCTTCGCGCCAGAATATCGAGAGGCCTGCATAACCCCGCTCTATTGATCCGTCAGGATTATCCCAATGGTTCAGTATCCGGCGCTCATATGAAGGATTGGAAATTACTTCCGGGATGACCTGCCCTGTTTGTTGAAGACGAAGCCATTCATAAACGCCATACAAAATTCCGGATTCAGTATTAGCCTGGATCCCGTTGGTTGTCAGCCTGAATCCATCGCCTTTTAGAGCTTTGTCTTTTTTTATTGTTAAAACAATCGTTGCCCCGTCCTTACCCTGCCAGCTGTGCTCAAGTTCCTGTCGGGCAATGGCAAGTGCAGGTGAACTTTTAGCACACATAATATTTACTGAGCCTGTGCTTTTACTGCGTAGCCATAAACTATGCCCGTCTTCGGCATGAAGATTTATTGCTGCAAGAATCAGCATAATGGAATAAACAGGTGCTTTCATGTTCATAATGATTAATTATTTCATTTTTCAATTGTTTATTGGACTAATATCTTTTCTGTTTTCAGATCCTTTGCATCGGAGCTGGTCCCGTAATGAACTTCATACTCTCCGGCAGCTACGGTCATTTTACCGCTAAGCCTGTCGAAAAATTCAAATGAAGAACCGGGCAAACTGATAACGGCATTCCCGGTTTTCCCTGCTGCCACATCAACTCGTTTAAAGCCCCTGAGTGTTTTTAATGGTCCGTCGGTATCATTCACCTTATGTATGTATACCTGAATGATTTCAGTTCCATCACGTTTACCGGTATTAGTTACCGGCACTGTCAGTTCAATGGTTTCGCCGGCCTGAATGTTTTTTTTGCTGAACCGGGCATTCCCGACTGAGAAGGTCGTATAGCTCAGGCCAAAGCCAAACGGGAAAAGCGGATCAGACATGAAGCGGTATGTGCGGCCTTTCATCGAATAATCTTCAAAATCGGGCAATTGTTGAATGTTTTTGTAGAAAGTGATGGGCAGTTTGCCCGATGGATTATAATCGCCAAACAGGACATCGGCTACAGCCTGGCCGCCCGATTCGCCTCCATACCACGCCTGGAGGATGGCATCGCAGCTTTCGGTTTCAGGTACCAGACCCATAGCCGAACCTGAACAATTAACAAAAATAACTTTCTTCCCGGCCTGTTTCAGCGCTTTTAAACAGTTACGCTGTATTTCAGGCAGTTCAATATCTGTGCGATCACCGCCTTTAAATCCCGGCAATTCGATCGGCATTTGCTCGCCTTCCAGCCGTGAAGAAATACCTCCGGCGAAAATAACAACATCAATGCCTTTAAGTTTTTCAATAAGTTCATCGAACTCAACCGGTATTTCCCTCCCAAAGTTCAGGCTGAGGCTTGCCGGCCAGCGGCCAATCTGCCTGAACCGGGCTTCAATTTTATATTCCTGGCCTTTTTCAACATTTATCGGAATGCGGTTGATTCGTGGTCCCCACCTGCGGGGTTTATATAGTGTATCAGCATTTACAATAAGATCAAACAGTCCCCCGGCCTCGAATTTGAATACCAGCTCTCCTGATTCTGAAGGTTTATAAACCGTTTCGTATTTGCCGGAAAAGTCCTGCAGGTTCACACCAGGGGCAAATTCATGTTGACCCTCAGTGGTTAACTGTAAAGGATCGGTTATTTGCAGGGTTGTAACAGCGTCTCCTGTAAATTCCCGGTTATTCCAGTAGGTGGCTTTGATACCGGCTTTGCCGTCAATTGAACATGAGTGGATTACACTTTCAATAACCATTTTCTCAACCAGGTCACATCCCCTGTCATGCACGATCTTTTCAGCGGGGAGTTTGGACTTTATGCCATCCAGTATGGTTATGGTGTTAAAAGGTATGCCATTGTAATTTCCCCACATAAGGCGTTCGTCATCGGCATTTGGACCTGTTACAGCTATTGCATTAACTGATCTGGACAAAGGAAGAATATTATTTCTGTTCTGCAGAAGTGTCATTGTTTCTCGGGCCATTTCCAGGGCCATTTTCTTATGTTCATCACAATTGACAATCGACACCGGGATTTTTGCCCAGGGCACCAAAGTATCATTGTCCATTTCACCCAGATCAAATCGTCCAACCAGGATTCTCATCATACTTTTATTAATATCTTCTTCACCAAGCAGGCCGTTTTGCACTGCTTCAGGTAACTTTTTGTAAGAAGGCCCTGCACATTCCACGTCTGTCCCTGCCAGAACACCTTTGGCAGCTGCGTGAACCTGATCTGAAGAAACCTTATGCGTGTTATAGAAATCGGATATTGCACCACAGTCAGACACCACAAGATATTTAAATCCCCATTCATCACGCAATATTCTTTGCAGTAGCCGTGTACTTCCACAGCAGGGCTCGTCATCCAGACGCTGATAGGCACACATTACTTCGCGGACATTCGCGTCCTGAACCAGCGATTTGAATGCAGGAAGATAAGTTTCCCACAAATCGCGCGGATCGACGTTATTGACATTGAGCGTATGACGACTCCATTCGGGACCCGAATGTACGGCATAATGCTTGGCACATGCCAGCAGTTTATTATATCTCGAATCGTCAGGCCCCTGCAATCCTTTTACAACAGAAATGCCCATTCGTGATGTCAGGTATGGATCTTCCCCGTATGTTTCCTGACCACGTCCCCAGCGTGGATCACGCACAATATTGATATTCGGGGTCCAGACTGACAAGCTCAGAAAACGTCTGTTTTCCTCCCCGTTTTGTCTTGCTTCATTGTACTTGGCACGTGTTTCATCAGAAACCGCATTAAAAATACGGTATACCAGCTGGTCATCAAATGAAGCTGCCATCCCGATAGGCTGAGGGAATACAGTAACGTTGCTGTTATTGGCAAGTCCATGCAAGGCCTCGCTCCACCAGTTGAATTTTTTTATATCCAGACGCGGAATGGCATCGGAGATATCGCACATCAGGGCTGCCTTTTCTTCCAATGTCAATCGGGATATAAGATCTTTAGCCCGTTCTTCCGAGCTCAGATTGGGATTTTGATATGGATATTGCTGTCCCCAGAGGCTTATGGCTGCCCATAAGCCCAGTACAATTAATAGTTTTTTTTTCATAGTAATATTGATTTTTCTGAACCTTTCAATATCTGATTTCCTGTTTTAAGGCTATACAGGTCATTGCATTATATTACTTAAATAATCTTGGTGCGAAATCATTGAGTGCACGTCGCCAGGTCAGCCACTCATGAGCAGTACCCTGGGATTCGTGGAAAATGATATTCCCGATACCGTGGGTTTTGAGGGCTTCGACAATTTCCCTGGGATTGCGTTCTTCGGTACCTGTGCTGATGAACATAAGGTTTATCTGCTTGTTAAAGGCATCAGCATCTTTGAAGATACCATTGAAAGCGGTTTCAATACCTTCGTTACGGCGTATGAAGAATCCGCTGAAAGTACCCATCCAGGCAAATTTATCCATATTGTTAAAAACTGTCATACAAGTCTGGAATCCACCCCTTGATAAACCGGCCATGGCCCTGTGCTGTTTATCGGTAAATGTACGAAAGGTCTTGTCAATGAAAGGAATCAGATCGTTGATATAAATATCAGTAATATTGCCTGAGGCCTGGCGAACATCGGAATTGGTTTTAATGTCGCCGCTGGGCATGACAACGATCATAGGAACAGCCTTACCCGATTCAATCAATCCATCCATGATATTGGCCATATGTCCCTGAACCGACCATCCGTTCTCATCTTCTCCCCAACCGTGCACGAGGTAGAGAACCGGATATTTTTTATCAGGGTTTTTTTCGTATTCAGCAGGAATATAAACGTTGATATGACGTTCAATTCCGTTCACTTCCGACCAATAGTGAATGGATCGTATCTGTCCGTGAGGTATGGTTTTGTTAAATCTGTAATAATTGCCTTCCGGTCCTTCGGGAATTTCAATTCCTGACGATTCCCAGTTGCTGCCGAAATAGGCTTCAGTGTTCCGGTCCATAACAGGAACACTGTCAATAAGAATAGCATAGTAGTGGAAACCAACAACCTGCGGATCGGATATGCATGTCCAAACGCCTTTTTCATCTTTTGTCATATCATATTTCTTGCCGGCCAGATCGACCTGAACAACCTGGGCAGCAGGTGCTACAACCCTGAACATGGCCTGACGTGTCTGAGCATTAACAGCGGGATATTGTGATATAAACGTATTGGTTGAAGCAGGTTTAAAGCCTTCGGGAAGAGGTTCTTCCTTCTGACCACGCATACCACCGGCAAACTGAGCTGATGAAATACTGCAAATCATCGTTGCCGTTAGAATAAAGATAGTTCTTTTCATGATTTTGTATAAAAATTAATCGTTAATGAGCCGGCCGGGGCAGGCTTATGTTCTTATATTTTAATGCTTGTTTTCAAGTAAATCTATTCGTTTAGCATTTCATTTACGGCACCTGAAAGCAATACCCAGGCGGCGCCCGTATTAATAACACATTCATTTTCGCCCCATAGGAAGGGCCAGTCATCTTTGTTTTCAAGGAAATCGGGTTTCAGCAGTAACAAACCGGGCACAATACCCCCCGCAATAAAACTGAAATCAGCCCTGTTGTTACCATAAGCGATTTTCTTTGTCTTTGTGCCAACACCCAGAACAAAGGAGAGATTCGAATAAGGGTGGCAACCCAGGACATAGTTGATCCCCCTGAACACGTATTCAGAACTGATTATGTCGGGGAAAAGCCTATGGGCATAGTAATTTGTGATGGCCCAATAAATGATCTGTGTATTTCCTGCCCATCCGCCGGTAGAAATGGGCACTCCAAAAGGATTTTCTTTGCTGAACTTATCATTGAGTTCTTTGTATTTAATAACATAATCCCTTAACTTCTCTTTAAAACCTTCGTTCATATAAGGGCATGCCTGTAATGCCAATGTCATGCTTCTTTCAGGTGATCTTTCAAGTGCCGGCCATAACAATTCCCGGAAACGTCTGGCATATTGTTCTTCTTTAGTTGTAATGAATAGTTGCAGTGCAGCAGGCATTTCAGCATTGCCCATAAATCGTGCAAAAATGGTGTCTTCCTTTACCGGCATGGTCTTTTGCTCATCCCAGAGTCTTTTTGCCTGAGCCAGGCAATCATCGGCAAGCGGCTTGTTATGGTGTTGCAGGGGGCGGCTTGCGGCTGCCAGTGCAGCTATTGTTTGATAATCAAGAAATGATGACCTGTTTGTAAAGGCCCATCTGTCATCAGGCGTTCCGCTCGATTTTCCGTCTGACTCATAGGGCTTAAAGTCAGGATTATAAGGCAGGTTGTCAGTCTCAGTGGAAGCATCACCAAGGTGGTGATACTGGTGAAGGTTGGGCACAACGATACCTCTTACCGGATGACCGATATTCTTGCACTGGGCAACGACATTTAAGGTACCGTGCTCGATTTGTTGCAATATGTCCGCTTTACCATCGGGCCGGTGGATATCGACATAACGTGTGTCCTGATCAATAAAAGTCTGATCACGATCCATTCTGAATCTTTCCCATGCCTCAACAAAGCTTAATATGACGTTGTTGTGTGATCCGGTCTGGATATCGAAGTCGCCGGCGTCAAACCAGCCACCAACTGCCAATCCCGGTATGCGTTCAAGAGGTTTATACTTTGTGTCGGTAGTCGGTCCCATTTTGTATCCATCGAAATGCTGATGGTCTACCGGTGCCTGCAATGCATCGTCGAGGTAAGGAACACCATGCCAGATGCGATAGGCTTCGTTCACTGCCATATGATCCATTTGTACCGGGAACCATACATCCATTGTAGGATGCCATATGCTTTTGTAGACATCAGTATCTATGGCAAATGTGTTTGTTTTCTGGTGGCCATATTTTAAAAAGTAAAGGCCGGCTTCTTTAACGGATGTAAAATCGAACTTTACATAATTGTATCTAAGATAGTTACCCCAAGGCGTCACTTTGGCTGTCAGGATCTCAATGGTTTCGCCTTCTGAAGTAACCTTGTACAATGATGCGGCCTTCAGCGGTGTGTCATTCTTATCCAATTCAATTACCGCTATTTTTTCCTTTTCAGGGTGATAACCCGCCTGTGAATAACTGATAACGGGGGTCCTTACCCAATTGGGTATGGCATTTGGCTTTACGACCCATTGCAGTACATTGCCTGTTTTCCCTGCAGGCAGTAAACTGCGAACGATGAACCACCCGTTCTGAGCCAGGTTGCGTCCGTCAAAAAGCATCATTTCTGTTTCGGATTCTATTTTAACATTGCGTTCAGGATCTTCAGGCGCCAGCACGAGGGTTTTTCCTGAAGCCAGTGGCTTGGGATCAATGAATTCACCCCTTCCCCTGTCGTCGAAGGTGGTATGATTGGCAAACTGAGGGATTTTTTCAGCTACCGGCTTTACTGAAGTTGTGCTAAAAGGGTATAAAGGAAATACGCCCGGTTTTCCGTCGGCCAGATAAGTTTTTTCAAAGTAAGAAGCAGGCAGGAATTCAATGTTAAACCCGGCATGGCCCTCAAGTGCTACGGGCAAGGGCTTGTCAAGATATACACTAATTAAAACACCTTCATCTTTGGGTGTTACGACCAGTCTTGAATCAAAATCATAATCATGATATCTCAGGGTAACCTCAATGATATTGTTATTTTTATCGACTTTCCGGTCGACCATAGCAGGTATCAGGTCCCATTGCTCAGGCGTGTTCTGCAGTCTGACGGCACCGCCGGTTGCCGTTCGCACGCCATGATGGATAATTTCAATACCGGCTGTCTTTTCATCAAAAAAGAATCCGTTGTATTGGTTGCTGAAGACAAATACATTGACACCCTGTTTTTCAAAGTATTCCAAGTCATTTAATTTCAGGTCCTGCCCAAATGTTACACTGGCTGCCGGAACAAGAAGCATGATTATAAAAAAGACACCAAACACCAATTCAGACCATGTGTTTTTAGTTTGCCACCGGTTGTATATTCCCTGAAATAAATGCTCCCGGCATTTTTTGTTATTTTTCATGACTTCAGATATGTTAGCGTTCTGTTAAAAATACTGCGAGCAACCTTCCACTCCCGGTCACTATGCCGGGAAATGGAAGGTGTATTAATCAATTACTGCAAGTTAAAAATAGTTTGGTTAAAATGTAACCCATATCAAATTTGAGTCATTAACTGTTAAATTTAAGTCATTATAAGAAAATATGGTTTGTTAAATAATAAACATTGATTCAATATTGCCCGTTTACCACAAGATTGAAAAAAGGAACAAAAAGTAAAAAACCGGTTCAAGCCTGCTTTGAAAACAGGCTTAGCGAAGTGTAACCCGGACCTTTTTTGTTTTAACATACAGTATTCGAACCAATTTTCAGAAGATTTTCAGAAATTATGTATGCCGGGAATTATTTTTGTTTAATATTGGATTAATTTATGCTCAAGTTATATATATATATTAGAATTCAAATTATGACTTTTTGCTCCCTGGTTTTGAATTCGAAATAAAACCTTACTATTATTATGAAAATTTTACTTGTATCTCCTTGTTTACAGAATGAAAAACGTCCAAGTCAGTTTGCTATTCCTCAGTTAACCTTATCGATGATAGCTGGTATGACCCCTTCAGACCATGAAGTGGAAATTTGTGAAGAAGAGTATGGTGATATCGTGAATTTTGACGGCGATTACAATCTGATCGGCATATCTATTATGAGCCAGACCTGTCTTCGTGGATACGAAATTGCCAATGAATTTAAAAAGCGGGGAAAGAAGGTTGTTTTTGGAGGAATTCATGCTTCTGCAATGCCAGAAGAAGCCCTTTTATATGGAGATGCCGTGGTGATTGGTGAAGCTGAGGATGGGCTATGGGAAGAAGTTCTGACAGATGCTGAAAACAACAGTCTGAGGTCATTTTACAAGCTATCAAAGGTTCCCGATCTTCAAACCCACGTTTTCCCCAAACGTGATCTGATCAAATGTTCATCCGGTAAATTCAGGATTGCTCCCCTTGAGACAACCAGAGGATGCCCTTATAACTGTGACTTTTGTACTGTGTCAAGATTCTTTGGCACTGTGCAAAGGCATAAACCTGTTCGCGACATCATTGCTGATGCAAAATCATGTCCTCAGGAAATTCTTTTTTTTGTTGATGACAATATAGCTTTCAGACGGAAATTTGCCCTTGAACTTTTCAACGAATTGATACCGTTAAAAAAAAAATGGATAGGACAAGCTTCCATAGGCATTTCCAGAGATAAAGAGCTGATGAAAATGGCCTATAGATCGGGGTGCCGTGGATTGCTTATCGGGTTTGAATCGATGTCTGAAGAAGGAATCAGAACCTATAGAAAAACCCTGAAGACTTTAGATGAGAATGTGCTTGCTGTCAGAAAATTAAGGGATAACGGTATTCTTGTTATGGCGTCCTTGATTTTTGGCCTTGATTCTGATACTGAGGCTGTTTTTGACCTTGGTTATGAGTTTTTATCGAAATCGAAATCTGCCTTTTTTCAGGCGTGCTTGATGACACCGTATCCGGGAACCCTGGTGTTTGAAAACTTAAAAAGAGAGGGCCGGATTCTTACGGATGACTGGAGCAAATATGATACCAAGAAGGTGGTAATATCCCCCAAAAATATGTCACCCGAAAGACTGTTTCAGGGATATCATGAGATCAGAAAGGCTATCTATAGCTATAATTCAATTTTAAGTCGTTCATTGCCTTACCTGTTGAAAGGTCCTGTCAATTCTCTATTGTACTTTTCTTTAAATATTGGAGCCCGCAACAGATATAAAGTAAGCAGGGACGATATTGTATACAGAAATCCCATTGATTTTCCTGTTGATTTTAATACGGCCAAGTATGTGAAACCATACAAAAACACTTTATAGCAAAACCTTTTTTGTTTTCTTTGTGCTGTTGTCAAATTGTTATTTTGATAAATTCCATCATATTATTTCTTCAAATACCATCTTGTCAAGGTTCAGACCGTCACCGTCAACAAAAAAGACTAATATATGTTCTCCGGCTTCAAGTTTAATTGTTCTGCTAACAACTTCCCACTTTTGGTAAGCACCGGTATTGGGGAATGCCATAACACCGGTAATATTTGCACCGTCGCATTCAAGATGAGCTTTTGTGCTATTAGAGGTTGAAGCCATATAAAAGGATACCTGATATTTTGCAGATTTTTTTATTGTTACTGTATAGGCCAGCCATTCACCAGCTTTGGTCCAGCCAACATTATAACCGCCTGAACTGCAATTTTCAATATCCACACCTGAGTTAATACGATAGGCTCCGCCTTCATTAATATCATCTTTATCATAGTAAGCATCATCCGAACATCCGTTATCAAAATTTTCAGCCTCAATGGTGCCCGGAATTGAATTTGTTTTGTATGCCGATTGTTTGATTTCACAAACTTCTTTCAGCCTCCATCCGAAGAACGAACTGTTATCTGTATTGAGTATGGCTGCTCTATTTCCTTCGGTTATTGTGTTATTTACTGATAATATTCTATTGGGAAATTGTTTGTTTGAAATTTTCAATCCATTCAATGAGTTTTCAATTTTCCATATCTGGTTATCTTTTCCTGAAAGGTCTGAAATGGCAGGATCGTGATCAGAATTGACGCATTCAATTGCTTTTTGGCTATTTGCCCGGTTCAGTAACTTATAATAGCCTCTGCCCAATGATTCCAGCTTCCATTGATTGGCCGTGTCTTTTCTTTTTCCCGAAAGAGTTAAATCGTGGCCCAGCACAAGACTTCCGGAATTATCCCCAGGTATAAGGTAATAATATGGAGCACAATTGACATCAGCATATTTGTCAGGTGCCGGAATTTTTCCATCAAAGCTGAGCTTCAGCACATAGGCTAATTCTTGAAATGATTTTTCCGGAAGGTTGACCATTAATCCCTCTGTGGTTTGTTTAAAAGTCAATGAAAGGTATTTACCAGCTTCGCCATTGATAAGTTCAACAGAT
>JAFGTR010000098.1 GCA_016934055.1 Bacteroidales bacterium
ACAACATTAGCATTAAGAAAGCGACCCCGGATGGGGTCGTATGTTTATAGCACAACATTAGCATTAAGAAACCGACCCCGGATGGGGGTCGTATGTTTATAGCACAACATTAGCATTAAGAAACCGACCCCGGATGGGGGTCGTATGTTTATAGGAAAAATTGTGACATCAAATAAATATCCCATAGCCTGAAGCCAGAAACCTTACCATTGTCCTTCCCCCCTTATTGCAAAAAAAGCCTGTCAATACAACAGGCTTTTTTTTATTGTCATGAAATATATCTTTATTTCTCTTTAAATCCAAACATAATTGCAACACAGCTGCTGAAAGGATATTCAGCCTGTTTATCGCTCGTTGGTACCTTTATGACTATCTTCAATTGCTGACTGGATTCAAGTTTGAAATCCCAGAACAACTTATGATCATGTTCACGATTATCATACAATACATTTTTGTAAGCATCAACAACCTGAAATTCAATTTTCGTCAATGGTTCGGCACCACAAACAGCAATGCGGTAATTTTGACCGGAATAAAATGTTTTATATAATTCAGCTTCTTCTCCTTCGGTAAGAATTGCTGCATGATAATTACCATCATGAATATAGGGTATCAGTTCCTGCTTGCAGATTTTTTTTGCAAATGATTTGCATTGAGCATGTACAGTGGAATTAACCGCGAAAAGCGCTGCTAAAATAAAAAGTGCAGGTATGGTTCTTTTCATAATGTATTGATTTTAAAGTATAAAATTGGTTCGCAAGGCATCAACTGCTTCCCGCAACTCGTTAAATGCTTCTGGTGTAACTGTTATTTTGGTCTGCGATTTCAAAGTAGTAACATTAGATTCCTGATCGGGTTCAACCTTTACAGCCGAAGTCTGAACGATAATTTTAGAATATGCGGATCTCAAGGCCTGTAATTCATTCATCAATTCCACAATATCCGCATTCTGTTCTCCCCTTTCATTCACTTTGTTATCTTCAAGCATACGGTCAACAATTGAAAAGGACAGTTTTTGTTCTGCAATTCTATCAACCAGCTTATTTCCTTCAAGAGATTGTTCTCCAACCAGTTGCGTGGCCAGGTATAATCCTTCAACCCAACCTCCGACCAGGACAATGGCAGCCACAGCCTGTCTTTCATTTTCTTTCAGATACGAACTGGAATTCAGGAAGGTTTCAGAGATAATGTCCATAACCACATCTCTGTTGTTAAGATTTTCTTCCAGTCTTGTCAGTGTTTCCTGGTCAATGGCATCTTTAATATCCATAGCTTCTGCCAGTTTACGCGTTGCATCCATATAATTCAGGGATGTCTGTGTTTGATCAAATAAACTGCAGAAGCTCAGGTCGGTGGTATAAATTCCCAGATTTAAGGCCATGCTTTTGTTTGTTGTATATTTATCAACATTTGACAGCGAATTCAATAATTGTTCATTATAATCTGCTCCGGCTGATTTAATAAGCATAGCGGTTTCGAGCGGGGAAGGCAAAGAATAAAAGATCTTTTTGGCTTTGTCAATGTCATCAAAGATATCCTCACCCGAAATAAAATCATCTAAACTCACTTCTTTACCTTTTTCCTTGCTTTTATCTGATTTACACGCTGAGAATGCGCCGATCAGTAAAAGGATCAAAAAGGCATGAAAGACCCTGATAGTTACGTTTTTCAGATACATGGATTATTAGGTTTATTTATATTGTCTAATTTACTTATAATATATGTTGTAGTAAAATTAGTATTTTTTTTCTTATTTCAAAACGTTTAGTTTCATGCGTTTTCAGCAATCCGGGAAATTGATCTGTCTTCATGCTAATCGGTTAACAATATCCTGTAATGATCATCAAGTTGATTTTCCCAGCCGATAAGGAACTTTGTCAGGTTTCCCACTGAAAGCTGGTCAATTCTACCGGCATATATATCCTGCATTATATCATTGGGGAAAAACTCTTTTGCTGCTTTTATCTTTTTCTCATTTTTTCTGTATACTGTCTCATAAAGGTCAGCAGCTCCAAACAGGTTCAATATGTTTTGAGCAATAACAGCGGGATATTTATAACTGATAATGGCAAATTCGATGTCTTTATCATCAAGGTGATTAACAGGGATAGAGATGTCATTGCGGTAATAGTTGTTGAGCATAAATAAAAGTGCTACACTTTCGACCTGTTTTTCATCACGAAGAAAAGCAACAAGACGTTCAACATTCTTAGGTGTCAGGATTTCACGTATACCGTCTTTCTGCTCTATATTCATTGTGCTGCCAGCCCTTTTTGCAATATAATCAGCCCAATCGTTAAGCAAATCTATCCCCTTTCTGAATCTTCCCTGGGTAACAGATTGCTGAACCGTTTCATAAGGCAAAGCCCTTTTCACAGGTGTGTATTCCGGACCGATATAATAATCAGTAATAAGGTTGAGCTGGATGTTGTTTTGTTTTGCCTGTTTTGTAAGCCAGCGAACAGCAACATTCAATGAATCCAGAGTGGTGCGTATGTCAAACTCTGTCCATGGCGCTGTTTCACGACTATCAACAAATATGACGTATACCAGTACATTGTCTTTAAGATCTTTGCATACATTATTATGCTTGCCTTTTGAGAAGTCGGTTTTACGGTTGTAAAAACCTTGTGGAAAAAGTAAAATGAATAAAAAAGGTATTATTTTAAATGGAGCGATCATTGGTGAAATCGTTATAAATTCAAAAATACGTTTTTCAAAATGGTTTACCGGCAATAATTATTCTCAGATATTAACAATTTACACTAAGATAATTATAATTTTCTATCCGGGTAGGGGCATAGATCAGCCAGATAACATTTGTCACATTTGGGATTTCTGGCTGTGCAGATGTATCTTCCGTGCAGAATCAGCCAGTGGTGTGCAACTGGAATAAGCTTTTCCGGGATATACTGAACCAGTTGTTTTTCTGTATCCAGAGGAGTTTTAGCATTACGGCTCAGACCAAGCCTTGCTGAAACCCTGAAAACATGAGTGTCAACTGCCAGTGCCGGTTTATTGTAAACAACAGAGGCTATTACATTAGCCGTTTTTCGTCCGACACCGGGTAATTTCATGAGGTCTTCAACTGAAGAAGGGACAATACCTGCAAATTCTTTTACCAATGTACGGGCCATTCCTACCAGGTGTTTCGATTTGTTGTTCGGGTATGAACAGCTTTTAATGTATTCAAAGACATCACCCGGGGTGGAAACAGCCATATCATAAACAGTGGGAAAACGTTTAAGTAAGGCAGGCGTGATCATGTTGACTCTTTTGTCTGTGCATTGGGCTGATAAAATAACTGCAACAATGAGTTCATAAGGATTGGTATGAGCAAGTTCGGTTTCTGCGACAGGCATATGTTGCTGAAAACGTTGAATAACAAGAGCAAATCTTTCTTTACGGTTCATTGTGGAGGAGGTTGTGATGGTTGTGGTTGTTGTGATTGTTCCAATTACTAACAACTAACCACTAATCACTATTCATTATTCACTATTCATTGGTTATTGTAAAGTGTTAAATATACTAAAAGTTGTATAAATTTTAATTTCGTTATTATAGATGCATTTTCAGTTTTGCATATTCAGAAAATTGTTTATTTTTGCAAATCAATATGAAAATAATGTATAATTATACAAATAGTGCCTTTTATTTTTACTTTTTCTTTTACTTCCGTAAAACCTGAGGGGGGCTTTATTTGTATAATAAACAAGGAATTATATAAAAGAGTCCCGGATACCAGGGGCTCTTTTTTTTTAGAACATCATTTTTTCAATAAAATATGGATGAAATTGAAATTAAGCCAAAAAGAATTGCTATCCAGGGAGGCTATGGTGCATTTCATGAGATTGCAGCCTTGAATTATTTTGAAAATGAAGAAGTTGAAATAATACCGCGGAATACCTTCAAGGATCTTTTCCAGGCCTTAAAGCAGGGCCTTGTTGATTATGGGATTACAGCTATCGAAAACTCTATTGCCGGTAGTATTCTGCCCAATTACAGCCTGTTGCTTGAATCAAACCTCAGCATCATTGGAGAAATATACCTGCGGATCGTGCAAAATCTTGTTGCTATGCCTGGTCAGACTATTGAAAACATCAGGGAGGTCTATTCTCACCCGATGGCTATTTTGCAATGCCAGCGTTTTTTTGATGAATATCCGCATATCAAATTAATTGATAGTGTCGATACGGCACTTAGTGCAAAAGAAATTGCCGAGAAGAAGATTATGGGAACGGCGGCTATTTCAAGCAGGAATGCGGCAAATCGATACAGCCTTTCAATAATTGCTGAAAATATTGAAACCCATAAGATGAATTATACACGTTTTTTAATATTAAAGGGCAAAAATGGTGATAATTTGTCTCCGGCTGTTGCAAACAAAGCTTCCCTTACCTTTGCACTGGCTCATAAAATCGGATGCCTGTCAAAGGTATTATCCATTTTATCATATTATAACATTAACCTCGCTAAAATTCAGTCAATGCCTATTATTGGCAAGGACTGGGAGTATCAGTTTTATGTTGACGTGGAGATTGATGATTATTCCTTGTATCTTCAGGCTATTGAGGCTATTAAGCCTTTTACAAGCCATCTTCATATCCTTGGGGAATACTTAAAAGGTAAAGCAATTCTAGAATAAACATATGAATAGTATTACATTAAATTTAGAACCTTTCACATTTAAAGGTGTGCCGGAAGACCGGCCACTGATGATGGCAGGTCCTTGCAGTGCCGAGTCAGAGGAACAGGTGATGGAAACAGCCGGACAACTGAAAAACATGGGTGTAAATATTTTTCGCGCAGGTATCTGGAAACCGCGAACACGACCCTGTGCTTTTGAAGGTGTTGGAAAAGAAGGCTTGCCATGGCTCAAACGTGTAAAGGATGAGTTGAAAATGTACACGGCCACTGAGGTTGCCAATGTCAAGCATGTATATGAAGCCCTGAAAACAGGGATTGATATTATATGGCTTGGAGCACGAACCACTGCAAATCCTTTTGCCGTTCAGGAAATTGCCGATTCTCTAAAAGGTGTTGATTTACCCGTTATGGTAAAAAACCCGATAAATCCAGATGTCGAATTATGGATAGGTGCTTTGTAACGTCTTAACCAAAATGGCATAACAAAACTGGCTGCTGTTCACAGGGGCTTTTCGATGTACGGTAAAACCCTTTATCGCAATCATCCGCAATGGGAAATCCCTATTGAGCTGAAACGCAGGATTCCAAACCTGACTATTATCACTGATCCCAGTCATATATGCGGAAACAGGGATCTGCTTTTTGAAGTTTCACAAAGGGCTATGGACCTCGATTTTGACGGTTTAATGATTGAAACCCACTGCAATCCTGATAAAGCTCTCAGCGATGCCCAACAACAGATTACGCCCGAGGCACTTAAAAAATTGCTCAGCCGGTTGGTGCTCAGAAAAGCCGATATAGAAAACAATACTTTGTTGTCAACACTGGAAGACTTGCGCAGCGAAATCGATAAGTATGACGACCGGCTGGTGGAATTGTTTGAGCTTAGAATGGCTGTGGCAGAAAAAATTGGCACTTACAAGAAAAGAAACAATATCACCATTCTCCAGACAGGCCGATGGGATGAGATTTTGAATCATCGTATAGAACAGGCTGCGAAACTGGGGTTGAGTGAAGAATTTATTATCAAGGTATTCAGGGCTATCCATGAAGAATCCATTAACCACCAGACCAGGGTGATGAATGAAGAACTTTAGATCGAAGATCGAAGACCGAAGATCGAAGACTAAAGATTAAAGAACAAAGAAAAAACGCAGCCCTGTCACCTGTAAACCTTGAACCGTGAACTATTTATATCACAAAATCACCAAACCTGCCTGCGCTGCCGCTACGGCAGGCAGGTCACTAAATCACTAAATCACCAAATAATAACGTGAGATCAATCACCATAACCACTGAAAATAAACAATCACATGTTCTTATAGGTGAGCGTTTGCAAAATCTCAGGAGCTACCTGCCAGACGGAAAAGTAATTATTATCACCGATGATAACATACTCCGGTATTATGCTGCTGATATGCCTCCGTTTCCAATCATTTCAATCGGTACAGGAGAAAAGCACAAAACTCTTGAGACTCTTGTTCATATCTTTGAAAAACTGATTGAGCATGAAGCTGACCGTACCACTTATATTGTCGGCATTGGCGGAGGTATAGTATGTGATGTAGCCGGATTTGCGGCCTCGGTGTATATGCGCGGACTCAGGTTTGGTTTTGTCTCCTCCACCTTATTATCCCAGGTCGATGCCAGCGTTGGCGGAAAAAACGGGGTCAATTTCCGGCGGTTTAAAAATATGCTTGGCGTCTTCAATCAGCCTGAATTTGTTATTTGTGATCCTTTTATGTTAAAAACCCTGGAAAAGAATGAGTTTATTGCAGGATTTGCTGAGATTGTAAAGGCTGGGGCAATTAAATCAGCACCATTGTTTGAATACCTCGAAGCTAATGTCGACAAGGCACTTTCTGCTCATGAGGAAGTACTGGAAAAAATTGTCTATGAATCAGTCAGGATAAAAGCTGACGTGGTGGAAAATGACGAGAAGGAAAAAGGATTAAGGAGAATACTTAATTTTGGCCATACCTTTGCCCATGCTTTTGAAAACATGTCAGATTTGCTGCATGGTGAAGCGGTGAGTATGGGAATGGTCCTGGCATCAAGGCTGTCCTGTAAGATGGGTTATCTTTCAAAGACCGATTCCGACCGTATTGAGAACCTGTTATCACGGTTGCAATTGCCTGTTAAACCTGTTGTGGAATTAAGAAAGGCTTTTGAACCGATGAAGCAGGACAAGAAAAGGGAAGGTAACGCTGTCTTCATGGTCTTTTTAAAACAGATCGGTGAGGCTGTTATTGAAAAAATAACTTATAAAAATCTGGAGGAGGTTCTTAATGATTTGTGTTAGCATCTGCGAAAAAGACATAAATAAGTGTCTGGCAATTGTCGAAAGGTCTGAGATTTCAGAAATACGACTCGATATGACTGAGTTTGGAGACGAAGAAATAGAAAAGGTCTTTTCTTGCCGGAAAAGGCTGATAGCCACATGCAGACCTATAAGATACTCGATGGAGAAGCAAATGTATGTGCTGAAAAAGGCCATAAAAAGTGGCGCAACCTATGTGGACATCGAATATGAAGCACCCGAAGAGTATAAACAGGAATTAATCGATTATGCTCATCATCACGAATGCTATGTTATCATATCCTACCATAATTTTGAGATGACACCTGAACTGGAAGAGCTTGAGCAAATCATGCAGAATTGTTTTATACAAGGATGTGACGTTGCAAAGATTGTAACCCTGGTGAGAGTTAACAGGGATAATTCGAAATTGCTGTCATTATATAAAAGTCCGGGTCGCCTTATCGCTTTCGGTATGGGTGATTTAGGGAAAATAACCCGTATCGTAGCGCCTTTTCTGGGTGCTGAATTTACTTATGCGGCCATGGATGAAGGTGATCCCACAGCACCGGGCCAGATACGGTATACAAAACTGAAAGATTTTATAGCCTCCATTCAGCAGATATAACTGATAAATTGATGATAGAGAAAAAATAATCAGGGAAACTGTAAACTAAAAGCAGAAGATTTTTTAAATAAACTAAAATTATCTCAATGAAAATATTGGTTGTGGGTGCCGGAAAAATGGGCGTCTGGCTGATTGAATCACTTTGTCTTGATCATGATGTTGCAGCATTTGATACTGATCTTAATCGCCTGAAATATTTGTTCAATACTACAAAACTGGTATCACACGAAGAAATAACAGCCTTTAATCCTGATATGCTTATAAATGCTGTGAACCTGGAAAAGACAATTACGGTTTTCAATGAGATCATACCCCTTGTTAACCCTGAGTGCCTGTTGGTTGATATTACTTCGGTTAAAAACGGGTTGCGTGATTTTTATATGAAATCAGGAAGAAGATTTGTTTCAACTCATCCGATGTTCGGACCTACTTTTGCCAATATAAAAGACCTTATCGGTCAGAATGCCATCATTATCAGTCAGTCGGATGACGAAGGTAAATCATTTTTTCGTAATTTCTTTAAAGGTTTTAATCTTAACATCTTTGAATATACCTTTACTGAGCATGATCAGACCATTGCTTATTCTTTGTCTATTCCCTTTGCTTCAAGCATTGTTTTTGCAGCCTGTATGAAAAAGCAGGAAGCTCCGGGTACAACCTTTAAGAAACACCATGAAATAGCCTGCGGTGTATTGTCGGAAGATGACTATCTGCTGTCAGAGATATTATTCAGCCCGTATACCCTTGATCAAATAGAACGAATCAGTGAACGGCTCAACTACCTCAAGACCATCATTGGTAAAAAGGACTTTCCGAAAATAAAGCATTTCCTTGATGACCTGCGGGATAACATTAAGTGACAGGTAATATAAGATTCAATGTCGTTTAGTAAAGCCTGAATTATGTCCCTCTCTCGGAGAGGGTGCAGGGAGAGGACAAAAAAATCCTTAATTAAACGACACTGATATAAGATTATTGTTTGCCAAATAACCGTCTTTTGAGCAAAGGCTTTTGCAGTTTTTCTTCAGATGCTTTCACAACAAATTTTGCTTTTGCGCTCACAGGATTTCCATAGTCATCGAAACCCTGAACATTAACAGTATAAAAGCCTTCAATATCAGAAGTGTAAAAGGTGATGGTCATCAGGGTATCTTTTTCCGGCAGGATAATACCCGGATTCCAGTATAAGGTGGTCCGTGGGTCGTCTTTTCTTTTAGTTTTGTCAGTATAATCCGGTGAGTTAAAACCACGGTTCAATTCAAGCATGTCCAGACATGACAAACCGGGAAGCATTCTGTTTTGTGCAATACCTCTGACTGTGGTTATTTCAATGGCAGCCAGATAATTTTGATTGGTATAACGTTTGATTTCACCGGGTGTTGTAAGGATATCAATATAGACGATATCTGTGGGGACAAGGTTATGGATAATATTGGCATGGGTCCCCTGGGCCAGACCGTCAATTATAATAAGGGCTCCGTTTTGGTTCGCATAGGCATTATGTATCCCTTTAAAGAATATCTGGTTATTGATAATATCAAGAGGTTGAAGATCTTTTACAATATCGATGACACTGAAATAATTGACATATTGTTGCGGACTTGATATTTTCTTTGTTTCATGTTCGGTGAGTTTTTTTTTTTTTTCCTGATATTCAAAGGATGCTAAAACATCGGGATATGGAAATTTCAGATGGTCAGTAATTTGTTGTCTTGCAATGTCGTTTGTACTGATCTGAAAAGCTGTATTGACAGCTTTTGAGAAATCCTGATCCACACTGGGCCAGAGTGTTGTTTTTCCCGAGGCATCAAAAGCGTTTATGTTTAAATAATTGAAATCAATGATATCAGCCCCGAATAAGACCCTGAAAATTCCTGATTCATCACATTGCGTTTCATAAAATTTCCAGTTTGCGATATTAATAGCCTTTACTTTGGCATAGGCGACAGGAACCTTTCTTTTATCATATACAATTCCGGTTAGTCCGTCACGGTTATAGTATCGTTCCTCACCGTTTTCAGACGCGAGATTGATAGTTTCCCAATTCACCGGCAAGGGTTTGTCTGCAGCCAGAAAAGCATTGGTATCGAAAGTTATTGTCTTATAGATGGCATCAGGGAAGCGGTTTTCAAATAGCATATATTCATCAATAGAAGGATTGTCTTTGTGTTCGGTCAGATGTTTCTGGGCAACCGATATGGACAGATCGAGATTGCCTTTAATAAAACAGGGCTTTGATACAATAATTTCAACAGTGACTTTTTTGCGTTTGCTGTAAGAATTTTTGTCAGTGATTATTTGCAAAGGATTTTCAGTGGTTTCGCCTTTGATGAGATTATCATAAAGAAGATCATTGTTTTCGCCGAATACGGAAACCTGAATAAGTTCTTTTCTGCCTTCAGGCATAGGTATTTTTACTAAAGTGTTTCCGGATACATCAATTTCAGATGACCAATATTTTTTTCGTGAAGAAGAGGCGATCCAGGTTGTTTTCATGTTCATCAGCTCCGGAATAACAATCACCTCAAATAATAATGCATTTTTCTGTATGCCCTTGTAATCTAAATAGATTCCAGAAGTTCTTATGGATGGCAGGAGGAACAGACTGTCTCCGGGAGGGAATACTATTCTTGCTTTGTAGACAGAGTCAGTTGGTGTCATAGTAAATGAACCTTGTCCGTTGATCCCGCTTTTAAATAATAACAAAGCTTTACCTTCCTGGTTGATGATCTCTCCTTCACAACAAACCGGAAACCCGTCTTTGGTAAATGCTTTAAAATTGATCATGTTTTCATGTCCCCTTAACAGGTAGTTGTGGCCTGAAATAAATTGCAGTCTTACATCTTCGGATGAATAAGGCAGCGGAAAGATGTATTTGCCTGTACCCTGTTTACTGCTTATGATGAAATTTATGAAGCAGGCATTTCTGATCTTATGCAGGGGTATAATTTCATTTACCTGTGCAATACCCTGTGGATCGGTAATGGTATTGCCCTGTTTCAGTTTTTTGTCAAGACCCTGGATATAATAAGCAACTGAGGCGCCACTTACCGGTTCGCCATTTTGATTTCTGACATGAAGGATAGCTCTTAAGGTATCAGAAAAACAAGGTTTTTCGTCAAGGAGCCGGAAATCCGCAATAATTCTTCTCCTGTTGTTTTTAACAACAATAAGCTCTTTTGCAAATATGCGATCAGGATCGATGTTCTTCATCCAGCTTGTATAAGCTACGAGATGATATTTGCCTTTTCCGGTTGATTTTGGTAAGGTGATGTATCCTGAGACACCATTGTTGACAATGGGATACCGGCGGTACACCAGTTCTTCATTTTGATGATCCAGCAGTTTTATGTATAAATCGTTACTGTAAAGAGGAGTCTGTTCACAGGTGAAAGAAGCTACATATCCTTTAAACCATACTGTTTCACCCGGCTTGTACATGTATTTATCCGTATGGAGAAAGACCTGTTCCATGGGATAGTATTTGTTGTACCAGTCAATTTTATCCTCTGGTTTCATAGGCAGGTTATTCCTGTCGGAAGCTGCCAGCAAAACGATCATAATCGCAGAACCCAGAAAGAGTCGGATTTTGGTGATATTAATAATATTATTGAATTGAATCATAATTCACTTGACTTTCTTTGTTATTGACTAAAGGGGGTATGGTATCGTTAATTTTACGGATGGCAAAGCTTTTATCAAACAGAATCCCATCATTTTTCCCAAGCCTGAGTATGGTCTTTTCAATAGGTTCTTCAGGGATGATAAAGTTTTCAT
>JAFGTR010000099.1 GCA_016934055.1 Bacteroidales bacterium
AAAGCAGAACCTTAAAAGCATTATCCGTAAAAAATGGGTAATTACAACTGATTCCAGGCATAATTATCCGGTGGTCGAAAATAAGCTCAATAGGGACTTCAACGTGATCAGACCAGGACAAGTATGGGTGTCAGATATCACTTATATAAAAACCTTTCAGGGATGGCTCTATTTGACCGTAATTATAGATCTTTTTGACAGGAAAGTAATCGGCTGGTCATTCAGCAGATCTTTAAAGGCTGCTCATACAACCATTCCGGCGTGGAAGATGGCTGTCATGAACAGACCGATTACTCAAAAATTGATTTTCCATTCCGACAGAGGTATACAATATGCTTGTTTTGAGTTTGCAAATCTGCTCTCATTCTATAAGCTTGTTGAAAGAAGCATGAGCCGAAAAGGAGATTGCTGGGATAATGCAATTGCTGAAAGCTTCTTTAAAACACTGAAAGTCGAACATATTTACCATCATAGTTATAAAACTATGAAAGAAGCTGAATTATCTGTTTTTGAATACATTGAAACATGGTATAATACCAACAGAATACATACAACATTAAAAACATCAATTAAGGATAAAAAAGAAATATTTATAAATCAATTAGTGGCTTAATAGATTGTCCAGATTTTTGTTGCAGGTTCAATATGGTCTTTGAAAATGTAGCTTAATTTATTGTTTAACCTGTAGCCATATTTTAGGATAAGACATCTGAAACCGCAGTACTACAAGGATTTAAAATTTAAAATGAGTATATTTATATATAAATAATCGGATTAAATGAGAATAACTGAAAGAAAATATTTAGATAATTATAAAAAGTCAATTGGAAATGATATTCCTAAATTGATTAAAGATTTTGACTTTTCGGAAAATCGTGGAGGATTTGAATATTTGACAAAGTCTTCTGCTGTTTACTCATCAAATATTGAAGGAAACAGTATTGATTTGAATTCTTACATGAATTATGAAATGAATAAGGATAAATTCAAAGTTGGAAAAGAAATCAAAGAAATTGAGGACTTGATTGAAGCGTATGAATTTGCACAGACAAACAAATTAAATGAAAAGAATTTACTGGATTGTCATAAAAAATTTTCAGACACATTACTAATCAGAAGTAAAAGAGGGAAATACCGAATTGAACAGGTCGGGGTTTTTGGGAAAGCAGGTTTAGCATATATGGCAATTGAACCTGAGTTTGTTGAGAAAGAAATGAAAGTTTTTTTTCAGGATTTAAATGAATTAATCTCCAATGAACTTAATGAAATTGAGGTTTTTTATTTCGCATCCTTAATGCATTTACGATTTGCACATATTCATCCATTTAGGGATGGAAATGGTAGAGCAGCCAGATTAATAGAGAAATGGTTCGTTGCAGAAAAATTAGGACAAGATTTTTGGAAAATGCCGTCAGAAGAATATTACAAAAACAACCAAGCCAGATATTATGAGACAATTAATCTTGGTGTTAATTTCTATAAACTGAATTATGACAAATGCATTGGATTTTTAGAAATGTTACCGAATTGTCTGAAATAAAGCACGAAAGCACAGCACATGGTATAGTGCATACGGGTTTCAGAGGTTTTCGAGGGTTCGTTGCTCGTAAAAAAGTCGGTGTAAACTGACAGGTTTTCGCCTCGTAATCCCGCACGACACCATACCATCAACGTTGCAAAAAAAATTCGTTTATGAGAATGCTAAATATAATAACTCATATTGCATTAATTACTTGTATTATTATTGGATTAACAAATTGTGACGATGATTCAGAAAATCAATATGATACATCACTAATTACTTTTGATTCAATAAAAATAGCATTGTATATTGACGATGCTGTTTGGCCCAATTGTAAATTATATACGGAAACCAAACTTAAAGAAATAGGATTACCATATACCGTCATAAATAAGGATACAATTCTTAAAGGCAATTTAATTTTTTATTCTGTTATAATTATACCTGGTGGCAAGCCGGATTTATATGAACAGAATCTCGAGCAAGAAGGATTAAATATTATCAATAATTATGTATCAAGAGGAGGAGGATATATAGGTATTTGTGGTGGTACATATTTAGCTGCACAGACGAATATATGGAGAGGTTGGGCAGGAGAACCAAGAACCTTTTTTTCTTATACTGGTATGTTAAATATCTTTAAAGGGACAGCTGATGGCCCTATTGAAGACTATGCACCAACTTATAAGGATTACAATTGTGGTGTTAAAATAATAAATAAGGAACATCCGGTCACAAATGACCTTCCAGATACTATATACTATCTTTACGATCATGGCCCTATGCTTATAAAAGAAGACGATCCGAATGCTATTGATTTGGGAAAATCATTAAAAGGAGATAAAGTACTGATTCTAACAACACAATATAAAAATGGAAGGATCTTTTTAACAAGTGGACATCCTGAGGTAATGAGTTCTAAAGCATGTGAAGAATTAATTGAAAATGCAATTGTATGGTGTTCAAAATTAAATAATTGATGCACTGTGCCCAACACCGGGTGCTTAAAAAATTACAGACACGATAGCACTTTGTTGCTTTCAGCCTGTTTTTAGTGTCAACATTGTGTTTAAGTGAGGGACAACCGGCCATATAACAAACATCCATGAGAATAGACATAAAAATACCAGATGTAATAGACTCAAGGACTGAATACAAAAGAAAATTCAGTTTATGTGAAATGTATCGCTCTTTTGTACTGTTACCAAGTGCCGCAGCTAAGATGATTGGAAACAAAAGAAAGAAATTGGTCGACAAAGACTTTGTTGAGAGATTGCAATTAACTGTGACTGAAGTAAACGGATGTGCTGCATGTTCATATGCCCATACATATATGGCATTAAAACAAGGAATGAGCAATGAAGAGATAAATAGTTATCTAAGTGGAGACGGAGCATTCATAAATCAAGAAGAAGCCAAAGCAATAGTTTTTGCTCAGCATTATGCTGACACAAGAGGTTTTCCTAAAAAAGACGCATATGACTCATTGGTAGATGAGTATGGAAAACTAAAAGTAAGAATTATTATTTCTGCAATACAATTAATGCATGCAGGAAATATTTATGGTATACCTTATAGTGCGTTAATATCAAGACTAAAGAGAAAACCATACAAAGACAGCTCGTTGATTTATGAATTAGTAATGCATATTTCCGGACTAATTCTCTTTCCAATAGCTTTGATTCATGGCCTTTTAAGAGACATTATGGGTTCTTCAAACATAAGACTTGATAAAAGTACATCAATTGATTAGAAATCAGAACCTAAGACTAAAAGTAAAAAAAGCATTAACAACTTTTTTTGAAGTGTTGTGGGGAAATTCTTCAAATGAGGTTTCAAAAGACAATTGGAAAAAATTCAAAGAAATATGTTCGCCTGATTCAGAAAGTTTTATATTAAATCAACCTGATTAATATGGCTATTATATATATACTTTGTTTAAAAGAATCAAGAAATAAAAGCCACATGCACACCGTAAGCGAAATAGTCAATAAGAGTTTCTGTATTTATTGCGCCGGAAAAATCACGGAATACTATGGATGTTATGTTATCTGACAGGTCATTTTTATATCCCAAAACATTGAATACCTTTGCAGCCATGATTTTATCTGTTATTTTATATCGAAACCATCAGCAATGCCCCACAAATCAGGCTTTGTAAATATCATCGGGAATCCCAACGTGGGCAAGTCAACGCTCATGAATGAGCTGGTGGGTGAAAGACTGTCTATTATCACATCCAAAGCGCAAACCACAAGGCATCGCATACTGGGCATTGTCTCAGAAGAGGATTACCAGGTGATTTTTTCCGATACACCCGGTATCATAAAGCCAGCATACCGTCTCCAGCAAAATATGATGAAGACAGTGCGCACGGCATTCACCGATGCCGATGTAATACTGTACCTGACAGATGTCAGGGAAACACCGGATGCAGACCTGCCCTACGTAAAAAAGATTAAGCATTGCAAGGTACCGGTGATACTGGCTGTCAATAAGATCGATCTGGTATCTCAGCCTGAGGTCGAAAAGCTTATGAATAACTGGAGGGAGATCGTAAAAACTGAGACCATCATGCCACTTTCTGCCCTGCATAATTTCAACGTGAAAGAATTGTTCAGCCAGATCCTTCAACTGATACCCGAGGGGCCTGAATATTTCCCCAAAGACGTCCTTACCGACAGGCCTGAACGGTTTTTTGTGAGTGAGATCATCAGGGAGAAAATACTCAGGAATTACAAGCAGGAAATCCCTTATTCATGCCAGGTGGAAATCGAATCGTTTACTGAGGGTGAAGGTCTCGACAGGATCAGAGCCGTCATCTATGTCCTGCGTGAATCACAGAAGGGTATCATCATAGGCCATAAAGGGGAATCCCTTAAAAAGACAGGAACCCAGGCCAGGATAGACATTGAAAAATTCCTGGGCAAAAAGGTTTTTCTCGAATTGCAGGTAAAGGTAGCTGAAGACTGGAGAGATAGTGAGAAGAAATTGAAGGGATTCGGGTATTGAAGAAGTGACAAGTGACAAGTGACCAGTTGTGTGGGATGCGGTCTTCCGGTCATGTGGTCTTATAGTCATGAAGGAAAGGTAATCGGCCTGCCTGCCGTCCAGGTATCCGGTAGCCAATAATCGTTAGTTTTGGGTTTGGTGCAGTGGGTTTTTGGTGTTGGTGGAAACTTCGAAAATCGTACATTGTACATTGTACATCATAAATTGAAATAGAACCAAGAGCCAAGAATTAAGATAAAAGATTAAAGATCAAAGCTTAAAGAAAAGATAACAAATCAGCAAATCAACAAATGATAAGGCACATCGTCATATGGACCATCCGTGAAACAGGGAATCCAAGAAGCAAGCTGGAAGCTATGGCTGAGCTGAAATCAAAATTACTTGGGCTGAAAGAACAGATACGCGTAATCAGAAAGCTGGAGGTGCATTTCAATTCACCTTCCGCACCACAGGATAATTTCGATGTGATACTCGAGAGTGAATTTGCTTCCTGGGCTGATCTGGAAACTTACCGGAAACATCCGGCCCATGTGATTGTGGCAGCGTATGTAAAGAATATCAGTCAGAACCGGGCAGCGCTTGATTATGAATACCAGTGAATGAAACCTAATATTTGCATAACCTACTAAACAGGGAACATGAGTAATATAGTCGCCATTGTGGGTCGCCCCAACGTAGGCAAATCAACCTTTTTTAACCGGCTCACCGAGAGCCGCTCGGCCATTGTTGATGAGATGGCCGGGGTTACACGTGACCGCCATTATGGCAAAGCGGTGTGGAATGGCATTGAATTTTCGGTTATCGATACAGGCGGTTATGTTGAAGGTTCCGATGATATTTTTGAGGAGGAAATTAGAAAACAGGTAATGCTGGCTATTGATGAGTCAGATGCCATTATATTTATGGTGGACGTTAACAGCGGTGTTACCGATATGGATCAGGCCATAGCTGATATATTGCGGAGGCAGGGTAAAAAAGCCTTTGTGGTGGCCAATAAAGTGGATGAGCCTTCAAGGACTTATGAAGCTGATATTTTTTATGCTTTTGGTCTGGGCGACATTTACAGGATTTCTTCGGTTAACGGCAGCGGAACAGGCGATCTTCTTGACGACCTGGTTAGTTCGTTTGAAAAAAAGAGAACTGCGACCGGGCCCGATCTTCCACGATTTGCCATTATCGGACGGCCTAATGTGGGTAAGTCAACACTGGTGAATACGCTCCTGGGCGAAGAACGGCATATCGTAACGCCGGTTGCCGGAACGACGCGTGATTCAATATATACGCGGTACAATAAATTCGGCCACGACTTTTACCTTGTGGATACTGCCGGTATACGAAAGAAAGGTAAAGTTACAGAGAACGTTGAATTTTATTCTGTGATGCGGTCCATAAGGGCTATTGAAAACGCCGATGTCTGTTTGCTGATGATTGACGCCCAGCAGGGAATAGAATCCCAGGATATTAATATTTTTGCCCTTATCAGGCGCAACAATAAGGGAGTAATGATTCTTGTGAACAAGTGGGACCTGGTGGAAAAAGACACCCATACTGCAAAACATTTTGAAGACGTGATCCGTGAAAAGACAGCCCCTTTTACTGATGTGCCCGTTATCTTTATTTCTGCTGTGAATAAGCAAAGAATTCACAGATTGCTGGAACAGGCCATGAAGGTGTATAACAATCGCAGGCAGCGAATTCCCACTTCAGATCTCAATGAAGTGATGCTAAAGGTTGTTGAAAAATATCCTCCGCCTGCCTTTAAAGGGAAATTTGTAAAGATCAAGTATATCATGCAGTTGCCTACACATGCCCCGTCTTTTGCCTTTTACTGTAATTTTCCGCAATATGTTAAAGAACCTTATAAGCGATATCTTGAGAATAAAATACGTGAAAAATATAATTTTACCGGTGTGCCTATTCAGATTTTCATGCGGAAGAAATAATTTTGGCTTATTATTTGATGACTTTTTTGATTATTAATTATATTTATGATACGTAATGTTCTCATTATTATAATAATTGTGGGCATCATCGTCATGGCCTGTGAACCACCTGAGAAGGTTAGCCCTGTTCCTGAGATCACATTCAAGGAGTTTTTACTTGAAGACAATGTTGATTCGTTGGGTAACGAAGGTAAGCTGGGCACGCTGAAATTTGATTTTATTGATGGCGATGCTGATATTGGTTCTTTTGTATATGAAGATGATACAAGTGAAGAAAGGCTTGCCACAAAATATAACGTATTTCTGATACCTTTTGAAAAAATGCCAGACGGATTTTATGATTCTGTGGAAACAGATCCGCTAAAATATATTATCCGTCATAATGAGAAACTCGACAGGGTTGGGCAAAACAAGACAATAAAAGGGGAAATGAAAATCAGCATTCAGTATTCCATCATTCCTTCACAGGATACTTTACGTTATGAATTTTATATTCGCGACAGGGCAATGAACCAAAGCAATATGGCATATACCACCGATATCGGATTCCATTAACGGTTATATGATATCTCTTTCAACCTGTCAGCCCTGCATCTGAGACAGAGAAGTTTTATGATCTGTCAACCTGCCTGCGCTGCCGATATGGCAGGCAGTTTCTCAAATCCTCAAACCTGCCTGGACGGCAGACAGGCCCTCAAATTTTCAAATTTTCAAATTTTCAAACCCTTCTCATTCACCCCCGTAATCTTCTCTCAGAACCCTGAACTCAGTACGCCGGTTCAGGAAATTGGCCATTTCCTGCTGATCATCATCGGCAAGGCTGGTGATAAATTGCTCCGAAAGCACCGTCCCGACAGGAAGGAAGGGATAGGCTTCATTGTCTTTTTTGTCCACCACTTTAGGTGTGGTTTCTCCATAGCCTTTTGCAACCAGGCGGTCGCGGGCGATACCTTTTTCGATAAGGTAGTTGACAACCGATTGTGCCCTTCTTCTGGAAAGATCGTTATTGTATTCGTCGGTCGCACGAAAATCGGTATGTGATCCGAGCTCTATAACAATTGTGGGGTTATCATTCAGAGTTTCTACAAGCCTGTCAAGGGAGACCATAGATTCAGGCCGCAGGTTAGCTTTATCGAGGTCAAAAAAGATGTTTTCAAGTTCTATGGGGATTTCAACAGAAGAGAGATAGATCTGGGTTTTGAATTCGGTACTTTGTGTAATACCTTTTGTTGATTCACGTTCTTTACCTTTGAGAAAGCCTTTCTTTTCAGCTATGAATACATAATCGGTTCCGGGTTTCAGGAGAAAGCGAAAACTGCCGTCATTTCCTGTGTTAGTCTCAAGGGTAATACCATCGCTTCCGATTGATTTAACCAGGGCATCAGGGATAACTTCATCGGTTTTTTCATTTAATACGGTTCCGAGTATGCTGAATTTCAGGGGAGGCAGTAAAAAGGCGTAAATATCATCATCACCTCTCCCTTTGCGGCTTGAACTGAAATAACCGCTTTCCCGTTCATTTTCAAAAGTAATGCCGAAATCATCCGATGAAGAATTAACAGGATATTTCATATTTTCTATTTCCCATTGACCGGTTTCTGTCTTTGTGGCTTTGTAAATATCGAGCCCACCCATACCGATATGGCCGTTTGATGAAAAATAGAGTGACCCATCAGCATGGACGTAAGGAAAGACTTCATCACCCGGTGTATTGACAGGAGAACCAAGGTTGACAGGAGATCCCCATTTGCCCCCCGCATTATCGCGCGTGACCATCCATATATCTTTGCTGTTTTTACCATCAGGGGTTTTGGTGCTGCCTTCGATGTCAGAAACGAAATACAGTGCCAGCTCATCTTTTGAGATAGCCGGATGGGCTACCACAAGACTGTCGGAAGCAATACCGAGTGATTCTTCTTTTCCCCAGCTGTTACCGTTGCGTTCCACCTTAAAAATCTCACAACCCAATGGTTTTCTTTTACTCACATTGCATCGTGTGAAGTACATGGTATTGTAATTGTTTGACAAAACAGGGGTTCCTTCTTCGGCCTCGGTGTTGACAGGCTCAGGTAAGGGAAGGGGTGTACTCCATTTTCCTTTCTTGTCCATAGTGGAATAAAAAATATCGGAGAAGGCCTGCCCTGTTCCACCGTGTTCTGCATTTCCGACTGTTTCATCACGTGAAGATGTGAAGTATAATTCCTGGTAATCATCACGGGCATAAGCCGGACTGTAATCGCTGTTTCTTGAATTGATGAATTTCATTTCTTCTACCTGATAGCTGGTCGGATTATCAATCCATTCCAGCGACTGATCACAGGAGATTATACCATCGGCTCCGCGGGGGTCGTCAGGGACAAGATCTTTGTAATGCATATATTGAGCACGGGCTTCTTCATAATTCTGGTTCATTTTAAGGGCATCGGCATAGTATAAAATGGCAACCGGATTTTCATAATCCCTTGCAACAACTTTACCATACCATAAGGCAGCCTGTCTCGAATTATTCGTTATACGATAGCACTCGGCAATATAAAATGCAATGTGCATCTTTTCTTTTTTATCGGTAATCTGCTGATAGGCTCTTTTGAACTCATCAATGGCCAGATAATACTCGCCGGCATCAAAAGTCTCATATGCCTTTATGGCTTTTTTGTTCTGGCCGATGGCTATCAGGCCTATTCCGAATATCAGCCCTGAAATAAGCAATAATCTTTTTATATTCATTATTCCTGCAGTTTAAAGAATATTGATAGTCCGTAAACGGTTAAAAATCGGTCTTATTTTGTAAAGTTATATTAATTACCAAATATAGTAAAAAGAAGATTTGCACAACCGGAGGGAAAATCTTGATGGTCTGCCTGCCGTCCAGGCAGGTTTGAAAATTTGAAGATTTGAAAGCCGACGTGCATCGCCTTTGCATAGTCGCTATGGCAGAGCAAGGTCGTAGCGGCAA
>JAFGTR010000010.1 GCA_016934055.1 Bacteroidales bacterium
GATCACGCAGTAATCCCCCTTTTAAAAAGGGCAGGGATCACGCAGTAATCCCCTTTTAAAAAGGGAAGGGATCACGCAGTAATCCCCCTTTTAAAAAGGGAAGGGGATTTTTGATGATAGCAGATTAAGTAATTAGTTATCAACACACAAAACAACAAAACCGGAGGGCAGCGATGTTTGATTTTGAAAAACTTGATCTTTACCAGGTCATCAGGGAACAGAACACAAAGGTTTTAAAATTTATTCTGGAGCACGGTGATATAGATTCCTTTATCAGGGAGGAATGGAAAAAAGCAAGCTTTAATATTGTACTCAACCTGGCCGAAGGCACAGGGAGGATGGTGAACATAGAAAAAAAGAGTTTTTTTACCAATGCCCGTGGCAGTGTTTTTGAAGCGGTTGCAATACTGGATATTGCACACCAGTTGGAATTAGTTGACAAGGATACTTTTCAAGACTTTTACGATGGTTATGAAAAGATATCAAAGATGCTGCTGGGGATGATACGGAGCTATTCGCAGCAATAAGTTACAAGTGACAAGTTACAAGTGTCAAGTGACAAGTAGTGTGTGTTTTGAGTATGGAGTTTGGAGGTTTGATTGTCTGAAACGGAAAAATCCCCTCTTGGGAGGGGTGCAGGGGTGGGTTTATCAGATTTACAAGTTGACAATTTGACAGATTTTTAATGTTAGCCCATATTCAATCACCAAATCATGAAATCGCCAAATCACCAAATAACCCCCCCGGGGTGTAGCTCTGCCGCTGGCGGGGTTTCTGGTTTGGGAGCAGTTCTTTAAATAATTTTTTCGGGGTGTAGCGCAGTTGGTTAGCGTTCCTGGTTTGGGACCAGGCGGTCGCCGGTTCGAGTCCGGCCACCCCGACCGAATCCTTGCTGATAGCGGGTTTTTTAAATCTCATTATGCAAAAAGGGTGTAGACTCGCCGCTGGCGGGGTTCCTGGTTTGGAACCAGGCTGTCGTCCCGAGTTCTCGGGACCACCCCGGCTTTCTCCACTGAAGTTCATGTGCTCATGAATAGATGTGGTTTCGTATTTTCCGTTTGTCCCCTAAAGGAGGGTTTCGTTTTTTGCAGAGTGATAGTTTTTTTTGAATAGCCAGGGCAGAATTCTTATCATCAAAAATGTATTCCGAAACCGTCAAGAAATCCATAATTACTATGATTGCAGGTAAAACAGATGAAAGAATCTTCTTTTTCTGTGGTTTTTGATTTCATAACACTTTCATGGCAAACCGAACAGACCACACTTTCATGTATCGGAGCATAATCAGGTATATTGACATGCAAACGTATTACCGTAAACAGTTTTTTTAAGGGAATATGCAATGTGCCAAATGCCCTTTGCAGGGCAATTCTTTTATACGCTGCAACAAGTTCAGCATCCCTGTTTTGTTCTATGATGACCAATTGATAGTATTTCTGAAAATCAGGGAATGCTTTCTCTATAATATCTCTTGATTCATGACGGGAACAGAGCCTGATTCCCTCACCGTCTCTTTTGGTCAGCGTGAAAGCAGTCTTCCCGATATCTTTAAAGATTAAAGCATTATTGCCAAATGAACATCCGGTAACGAATTGCACGCCATCGGCAAAGCAGTTGTTGGTCTCCGTAATGGCCAAAAGGTTTTCCATACCATCAGAATCAACCTTCAATTCTCTCATGGCAAACGCAGCTGCCATTACCCCCATCGCAAGCCCCGGGCAGAAATGACCGTGTAATTGTGCTGCTTTAATAAGCAACGTATCGGTTTTCCCGCTGACTATATTGTTTCTTATTTCAATTCTCGGATCTGATTTGAGTATGGCCAGTTGTACCGGATCTGATTCAGCGACAGATGCAAACAATGATGTGTCGCAACACTTTATGTCAATGACCGGTGTGTTATTTATGGCATCAAGACCTTCTACAATGATTTTGTTTTTATTGCATTCAAGAAGCTTAACCGTGGTTACGCCTATCGCGTTTGGTCTTTTCGGGCTGCGTGGGGCAAAGACTCCTCTTTCAGCACCTGAAAAAGTTTTACCGGAAAGGGTAAATCCGGCTGATTTGTGAAACCAGAAAACAATATCCAGGTATTCACAATCTTTAATATTCAGAAGACCTTTACTGTATTCATCATCTATAATTATAGAACTTGTTTTTTCTTTTATTTTATGATAATCAGCAGGATCATTAAACGCATTGCTGACAATACCAACCGCTTTAACCTGAAATGTCTTCATTATTCTTTGATAATAATGGGTTTATAATCCATTTGGGATAATAAAAACCTGGTTATCGTCCCTGATGATTTTTACTTTAATATCATAAAGATTTTCAATATTTTTTTCGGTGATTGTTTCCATACCCCCACAGGCAAATACTTTCCCGTCTTTAAGCATCATAATTTTCGAGGCATAGCGAATGGCGGTATTTATGTCATGTAAAGCAATGATAATGGTAATACCTTTTTGTGACAAATTTTTTAGTATTTCCAGTACTTCAACCTGATGTTTAATGTCAAGATTGGCAGTAGGTTCATCAAGAAGCAAAATGTCGGGTTCCTGAGCCAGGGCACGGGCTATATAAACGGATTGCTGTTGCCCGCCGCTTAACTTATTGAAGTCTTTCATGGCCAGATGATCAAGGTGAAGGATGCTAAGTATTTCTGATGTTATTTTAAGATCATGCCTGGCAGGTTTCCAGTTTATATATGGCTTCCTGCCGAGGAGCACAATATCAAAAACATTCAGGATAGCCTTTTTGTTCTCACTCTGGGGTACATATGCAATCTCTCTGGCCAACTCATTCGGGGCAAAGGACTGTATTGATTTTTCATCAATTAAAACAGCACCTTTCTGTACTTTCAATATTCCGTTCAGGCATTTGATCAGGGTACTTTTCCCTGATCCGTTCGGGCCAACAAGTGCAACAAAATCACCTTTCTCAAACCTGTTATTCACATTTTCAAGTGCAGGAACCCCATTATAACTGAATTCAATATTCTGAATGGTAATCTTCATAATACATTATTTTTCTATACCCAGTATTCTTTCCCCATACCTTTTATCAACAAAAATAAGAACAAAGGCGCACCAATGAAAGAAGTTAAAATTCCGACAGGAAGAATTACAGGAGAAATAATTGTTCTTGCCAAGGTATCGGATATTAATAAGAAGGCACCGCCACAGATTGATGAAGCCGGAATCAGAAATTGTTCATCACCACCTATAATCCTTCGCACAATATGGGGTACAGCCAGACCCACAAATGCAATTACCCCGTAAAAAGAAACAACAACAGCCGTTACAAGCGAAGCCACAACCATTCCGGCTAAACGAACTTTAGAGACATTAACGCCAAGACTTTTTGCATATTCGTCACCTGATTGAAGTGATTTATAGTTCCAGCTTTGATTTGTGAAAAACAAGAGAACAGGGCCCAGGATCACGGCAATAATCAGGCAATTATTCCATGTGGATCGTCCGATATCACCAAATGTCCAGAATACAATTGATGCGAGTTGCACATTATCCGAAAAATATTGCATTGCAGAAATACCTGCACCAAATAAAGAAGAAATAATAATCCCGGAAAGGATAATTATTTCAGGGGTGGCTCCTTTATATTTCGACAAAAGAAGGATGACAGCAACACTGCACAGGCTCCAGAGGAAAGCTGAAATGGTTACAAGATATGGATTGTTGATTATGGCCATATCATTTGACCCGCTGTAATGACTTCCTGCACCGAGCACAATTATAGCAAAGGCAGCGCCGAATGCCGATGCCCCTGAAATACCAAGGGTAAATGGTGATGCGAGCGGATTTCTTAAGATACTTTGAATGACCGCTCCTGAAACGGAAAGCGCTGTCCCTGCCAGGATAGCTCCAATAATCCTTGGTAATCGTATTTTATAAATTATCTGGTAAGAAAATGATGATTCTTTTCCGGCAATAAGGTCATAAATATCGCTGAAACCAATATCAGCTGATCCTGAAAAAAGAGAATAGACAATAGTCATGATCAGTAATAAAAACATGAGCAGGAAAAAATAAATCCTCCTTTTCAAGTGTTTTTTATATTGGGCAATAACCTTACCGGGCATTAGAATTCGTTTTTATTCATTGTCATGAAAGCATTTGAATAAGGCTTTGTTTCTTTAGAAATTCCTTTGCCTAAAAACATGCTGTATATTTCCTCTGTTTTGTCGTCAATAACAATATCCTTAAATCTGTCGGGATACAGAATTTTTCCTGTAAACCATGCATTGGCCAGAACCATTTCATAATTTATGGCATAGTTATTATAGGGAAGCAAAGTATATACTTTATTCTCCTGTATCGCTTTCAGCCTGTTAAACAAGGCTGTTCGTTTGCCAATATCTTTTTTAACCAGTTGTAAGCCTGATTCATCAATAAAAAGTATATCCGGATTCCAGAGAATAAGCTGTTCAATATCAATATAGGTGCCTCTGACATGGGATACAAGCTTTTTGTCTATTTCCGATGCAACGTTCATGGCATTTACAAACATAAAAGGGGGATAAAAGGGTTGTGTGGAATTGATACCATGTGCTCCGGAATAAGAAACCCCGCCAATATATACAGACGGTTTTTCCGAATCCGGTATCCCCGATGTGCGTTTGTCCAAATCTGCAATAGAATTCTTGATATAATGAATTAATGAATCAGCCCGTTTTTTTTTATCCACGACTTTCCCGATCAGTTCAAGGGAGGCAAAAAGCTTGTCCCTTGCCATGCCAAACTCGGGGCATTCAAGAGCAATCACAGGAATACCGGTTTTATGCTGCAAAGCATCTGCATCGCCTGTTGTTGTATATGTCATAAAAATTATGTCCGGTTTTGAACTTAATATCAGTTCGGCGTCACCACCCATTAACGGGCCAATTGAAGGTAATGATGCCAGTTCCGGATGAGTGATGACATAAGGTGTGCTGCCTTGCTTTTCATTCTGTTCAATGCCAACAATCTTATCTGTAACATCCATATAAATCAGCAGCCGTAATGCTCCCGCCCTGATACCAACAATACGGTTGATGCGGGCTGGCACGAAAACTTCCCTTCCGAGCATGTCTTTAACTGCGATCAGTTCATCTTTTTTAGGAGAGGATGGATTGCTGCACCCTGTTATAAATCCAAGGAATACAACAAGTACCGGTAAACATATGTTTTTTGTTTTTGTCATTTCAAAATCTGAAAGCAATGCGACCATTTATTAATCTTCCGGGTGAAATGTATTCCCCTGTTTCCATATGCTGGTTATCGAATACATCCTGAATGTCCAATGTAACGATAAAGTTCTGCAGAATCTGTTTTGAAAGCATTACGTCCATTGTAAAATATGAATCGAGTTTTGCTGTGTTGGCATCATCGCTGAATTGTTCGCTTTTATAGAAACCTCTGACGCTTGTGTTCACAATTTTGTTTTTCCAGAATAAAGATGCTGAGGCAGTATGCTTCGGTGAGTATTTCAGGTATTTGCTTTCCAGTTCAGGCCTTTCAGTGAATTTATCAATTTTGGCATCACAGAATGTATAGTGTGCCATAAAATAGAGCCCCTTGGTAATTTCGTATGCCATTTCTGCTTCTGCACCCTTTATTGTGACATTGGTTACATTTTCCCTGATATATATCGGGCGACCGTATAAGCTGTCACCCGTTGATACATAATACAAAAAATCGTTACCAACAGCATAATAAGCAGACGCAGCTATTTTCATTCTGTTGACAGGAATTACATCCAGACCGATTTCGTAATTATTGAGAGATTCGGGGCCAAGTTCAGGATTGGCATATTTAGGGCCTACCCACATCCAGCCTGTACGGGTGAGGTCATCGAGTATGGATGCTCTGAAACCGTGCGAATATGAAAGATAAGCACTTAATTTATTTATTAAATTGAAACGTAATCCTAACCGGGGGGAAAGTTCAGCCCATGTATGATCTTTAAGTTCAGGCACGGTATTCCAGGGATCAGTTGACTTATATTTACCTTCGGAAAAGGTAATCCGGTCGTAACGCAAACCTACTATCAGTCTGATTTTATTATCAAAAAAAGCATGCTCGTCCTGGATATAACCGGCAATAGTACTTATGGTGCCTGCATTATAGATAGTATCATATACTTGTGTGCTGTCATTTATTTTTCGGGGAGTCTGGTAGTAATCACCTCCATTAATACTCCCCTGCTTTATTTCCAGACCTCCTGTTAATGTATTGTTTTTAAAGAGTTCCCTGTTCATATTAAGCAAAGCTCCCATATCTTCTCTTAATGAATTTACATCATAACGGGAATAATTTGTACCCTTTAGTTTCTCGTTGATATCGTAATAATGTTCAAGTTGATAAAAAAGATTTAGGTCGTACTGTGTTTTATCATCACCTCCCTTCAGGTTGCCCCTGAAAAGATCTGTGCTAAAATTGCGGTAACATCCTTCAGGAGCATATATCTGGTATCCTTCCCCCCTCTTATCCCTGAAAACATCATATTGTAATTCCCAGTTGAACCATTTGCTTTTATCAAAGCCTGCCCGTGCAGAAACACCAATTTCTTCGAGTGATCTGGCAATGTCATAAGGGGAACGCTTTTCTTCAGTAATATTATTATACCCGTCGCTTTTTATAAAATATTGCGAAACCGTACCATAATATCCTTTATTTGTCCGGACCCTTATGTTTAAATCTTGTCTTAATGTGTTGAATGTGCCGTAACCTGCAGCTCCATATATTTCCTGTGGTTTTGCAGGCTTTTTTGTTATAATATTTATTACACCTCCCATGGCATTATTGCCATATAAGGAAGAACCAGGACCTTTAAAAACCTCTATTCTTTCAATATCAAACGGGTTAATTCTGTTCCAGTTAACGCCGCCTTCATCAGAAGTATTGACAGGAACCCCATTGACAAGAACTAGTGTCCTCGACTGTTCATCGCCTGATAATCCGCGCAGGGTAACCATAGGGCGCTGACTGTATATCCCGGAAGTTCGGTTTACATTAATTCCGGCAGTGTAACGCAAAATATCATCCACCTGCATGACAGGTGTTGATTCTATTAAACTGCTCCTGATAATGGAAATTCTTGCCGGTACCTCTTTCAGGTTACGCAATGTTTTGGTGGCGGTAACAACTACCTCATCTAGTTTAACCGTGTCTGTCGTCAGAGATGCCTGGGAAAAAACGTTCATGCCTGATAATAATCCAGCCACCATAATCCATCCAATTTTTACAGTGTCGTGTTTTTTCATTGATAAAAAAGCTGTTAAAAAGTGTTACTAAATTATAATTCGTGTTACGGCATGTAAAAGTATAGTTTATCTTTATGATTAGCAAAATATAGCTTGAGATTTTTATTACGGGATTATTCCGACACCCTGGCAGGGTCTCCCCACCCTGCCAGGGTGGGGGGAAATTTTTATAAAGAGCAACTTAAGTTAAATAGATTTTTCCCGGTTAATTGATTTTAGCTTTTGCAGAAATAAAAAAAAACAATATATTTGTTCGTGATATTACGAACAAATACTATGTTCAAAACACCAATAACCGGTAAACAGAAGAAAATGGCCCGCTATGCAAAAGCTATGGGGCACCCCGTACGCATGTACGTTTTGGAATTACTTTCGAAACAAAGTTGTTGTTACAGTGGTGATCTGACCGAAGAACTTCCCATTGCCAAATCAACGCTTTCGCAACATTTGAAGGAATTAAAAGAGGCCGGTCTGATCCAGGGTGAAATTGAAGCACCTAAGATCAGATATTGCCTTAACAGAGAGAACTGGAAGGAAGCACAAATACTCTTTGAAGCAATTTTTGACATGTAGTTTTTTTTATTATTATAGTTCGTTGTTAGACGAACGACGAATTGATTAATTATTAACAATTAATAAATGCAAATAAAAGTATTGGGGACAGGATGTCCTAAGTGCAAGGCACTTGAAAAAACAGTAATCGATTCATTGGCAGAACTGGATATCGCTGCCGATGTAAGTAAGGTTGATGATATAGTGAAAATCATGGAATACGGTGTAATGCGTACGCCTGCCCTGGTAATCAACGGGAAGATTATACTGAGCGGCCGTGTACCATCTGCCTCCGAGGTAAAAGAAGTGTTAAGTAAAAACAAATAGAAATAAATGATTATGAGAACAATCAGAATTATCATGGCGCTGGCCTTGTTTATGCCGGTAGTTGCCTGCAATGCACAAACAGAAAAAAAGGATATCACAACATGTTCATCCGATAAGATCGAGGCGTACTATTTTCATTTCACCGCCCGCTGTATGACCTGCAAAACGGTTGAAGCAAGGGCCAAAGAGAATATTGAAATCCTATATCCCGAATGGGTAAAACAGGGGAAAATCAGCTTTCAGTCCGTCAATCTGGATGAAGAATCGGGCAAGGCAACTGGTAACAAGCTGAAGGTATACGGACAAACCCTGTTAATCGTGAAAGGGGATACGAAAATCAACATTACCAATGAAGGATTCATGTATGCCTTTCGTGAACCTGAAAAGTTCAAGGCCATTATGAAGGAGAAGATAGATCCATTGCTTTAAACAGGGCTCATGGAGTTTCTTACAAAGCTGCTCGAAAACAGCACTATGCCGTGGATATCGGCCATGGTGCTGGGTTTCATGACCGCCATCAGTCCCTGTCCCCTGGCTACGAATATTACTGCAATCGGTTTCATCAGCAAGGACCTGGAAAACCGAAACCGTGTTTTTATCAACGGACTGCTCTATACACTGGGTCGGGCTGTTACTTACACTGCCATTGCGCTTATTATATACCTCGGCGTTGACCAATTCAAATTTTCAGGTGTTTTTCAACGCTATGGGGAAAAAATCCTGGGCCCGTTGTTGATCATCATTGGGTTGTTCATGCTCGATATCATTAAAATAAAATTCCCGGGCATGAGCGGACTTACCTCCAGGATGCAGAAAAAAGACCGGTGGGGGTATTTTGATGCGGTGTTGCTCGGGCTGGTCTTCGCCCTGGCCTTTTGCCCCTATAGCGGCGTATTGTATTTCGGTATGCTGGTGCCCATGACGGTTACCAGCGCATCGGGACTATATCTGCCCATTATATTTGCCATAGCTACGGGCATTCCCGTGATCATTTTTGCCTGGGTACTGGCCTATACCGTATCAGGCATCGGGGGTGTTTATAATAAAGTAAAGTCTTTTGAAATCTGGTTTCGCCGCATTATTGCAGTGTTGTTTATTGCTGTGGGCATATATTACATTTTCAGGGCCTGGTTATAATTTTTTAAATTAAACGTTCGTCTTTTTACGAATAACAAACTTTCAAATTTTCAAACCAGCCTGCCGGCTGGCAGGTTTTCAAACTTTCGGATCTATTGATATGGAAACTAAAAAAGAAATAAAAATCCTCATTTGGATCATCGTTGTTTTTGTATTGGCCTTTTTCCTTCCCCTTGAAAGTGCCCGTTTTAACACTGCACTGGCTGCTACGCTCGATCTGGTGAAGTGGTATGCACGCGAGCACGTGGTGCTGTGCCTTTTGCCTGCCTTTTTTATTGCCGGGGTGATAGCCGTCTTTGTGAGCCAGGGGTCTGTGCTGAAATATTTCGGGGCCAATGCAAAAAAGTGGCTTTCTTATTCGGTGGCAGCTGTTTCGGGTACCATACTGGCCGTATGCTCCTGCACAATCCTGCCCTTGTTTTCCAGTATTCACAAACGCGGGGCAGGGTTGGGGCCGGCCATAGCATTCCTGTATTCCGGGCCAGCCATCAACATCCTGGCTATTATCCTTACGGCTCGCATCCTGGGCTTTGAAATGGGCGTTGCACGTATTATCGGCGCGGTTGCTTTCAGTGTGATCATTGGCGTGGTGATGTCGCTCATATACCGGAAAGAAGAAAAGACCAAGCGCGAGGAACAGATGAACATTGCCCTTCAGCCTGAAAGAAGGCCAATGTGGCAGACTTCCTTTCACTTTTTTGTGCTGGTGCTGATCCTTATTTTTGCAAACTGGGGAAAGCCCGGGGAAGGTGATACAACACGTACCTGGTTTACCATCTGGTCTTACAAGTGGTATATTACGGGATTCTTCAGCATCCTGCTCGGGTATTCGCTGATAAAGATCCTGAAAATAAAATGGCAGTGGGTGTTGCTGGGCGCTGTCGCGACCATCGCTTCGGCCCTGCTGGCTTCTGGGTTCATTGAAAATGCAAAACTGGCCCCGCTGGTTCCCATGCTCGTTGGCATTACCGCATTAAGTATTATGACCTTAAAGGACAAAAAGGAACCTGAAAATAAGGAATGGACGCTGGCCACCTGGGACTTTGCCAAACAGATCATGCCGTTGCTGGCCACAGGAGTCGTTATTGCCGGCTTTCTGCTGGGATCCACACATGATGATACAGCCATTGCAGGCGTGATCCCCAATGAATGGATTGCTGCACTGGTAGGAGGTAATTCGGTTTTCTCCAACTTGTTTGCTTCTGTAGTAGGTGCTTTTATGTATTTTGCCACGCTCACCGAGGTGCCGATTTTGCAGGGGCTGATTGCTTCGGGTATGGGCAAAGGCCCTGCTTTGGCATTGCTGTTGGCCGGTCCTTCCTTATCGCTGCCTAATATGTTGGTAATCCGGGGGGTTATAGGAACACAGAAAACAGCTGTCTATGTGGTACTGGTTGTTTTCATGGCAACTTTTGCTGGGATAATTTACGGGAGCATTTAAACTGACAATGATAACAAAGGACATTATGTTTAACTTGCCGAATCAAATGGCTGATTAACGAATACATCATTATGAAAATCCTCATCCTTTGCACCGGCAACAGCTGCCGCAGCCAGATGGCACACGGATTCCTGCAATCCTTTGATAAAAACATCATGGTCCGGTCGGCCGGCACTGAACCGGCCTCTCGTGTTAACCCGAAAGCCATAAAGGTCATGGCTGAAGCGGGTATTGATATCAGCCACCAAATCCCAAAAATGGTTGATCAGTATCTGAACGATGAATGGGATTTTGTCATTACCGTATGCGACCATGCCAACGAAACCTGCCCCGCCTTTTTAGGAAAGGTGAAACATCGGCTTCATATGGGATTTGAAGATCCCTCCCACATGATCGGAAGTGATGAGTTTTTATGGAGCGAATTCCGCAGGGTGAGAGATGAAATCAAAGAAACATTTCACAGATTCTATAACGAACACATTAAACCTCAGTTGTCATGAATGCCAATCAGAAGAAGATGAAAGCCGACGATTTAAAGTTGATCGTAAAGGACAAATACAGTCAGATAGCACATAAATCCAACGTGTTGTCCGAATCCAAATGCTACGGAACAACAGGTTGTTGTTCGAGAGTGGATTACTCGGTATTCAGTGAAAACTATGCAAAGTTGTCCGGATACAACCCCGATGCCGATCTGGGTCTTGGATGTGGTATTCCTACGGAATTTGCAGGAATCAAACAGGGCAACAGTGTGCTTGACCTTGGCAGTGGTGCGGGAAATGATAGTTTTGTGGCCCGTGCCATTGTGGGTGAAACAGGAAAGGTTACCGGCCTTGATTTCACAGATGCTATGCTGCAAAAAGCCAGGGAAAATATCCGTAAGCTTGGCTTTACCAATGTTGAATTCGTTCAGGGTGATATAGAGGATATGCCGTTGCCTGACAACAGTTATGACGTGGTTCTTTCAAACTGCGTTTTGAACCTGGTTCCTGATAAGGCCAAAGCGTTTGCACAAATCATGCGTGTGTTGAAAACCACGGGGCAGTTTTGTGTTTCGGATGTGGTAATAAAAGGAAATTTACCTGATGTGTTGCGCAAAGATGCTGAAATGTATGCCGGTTGTGTGTCAGGAGCAATTGATATTGACGAATACCTTGATATTATTAGTAAGCAAGGTTTTAAAAATATTACTGTTCACAAACTGAAGGAAATATCCATCCCAATCGAACTATTGAGTAACACCATGACACAAGAAGAAATTGCAGGTTTTCAAAAGGGTGAAACAGGAATCTTCAGTGTTACAGTATCAGCTTACAAAGAATAATTTTCTAACCATTGAATCTTCAAATCTATCTGCTGGTAGGCAGTTATTTAAAATAACATGCTATGGAAAGCACGACTAAAAGATTGTCTTTTTTTGACAGATATCTGACGCTTTGGATATTTCTGGTGATGTTTGCCGGGGTAATTATTGGCTGTCTGTCCCCGGACATTTCTGATTTCTGGAACTCGATGAGTTCGGGCACCACCAATATCCCCATTGCCATTGGACTAATACTCATGATGTATCCGCCCCTGGCAAAGGTGAAATATGAAAAGTTACCGCTGGTATTTAAAAATCTGAAGCTTTTAAGCCTTTCCCTTACTCAAAACTGGATCGTCGGCCCCTTTGTTATGTTTTTCCTGGCCATTGTATTCCTTCACAATCATCCCGGCCTGATGACCGGTGTGATCCTTGTAGGCCTGGCCCGCTGTATTGCCATGGTGCTGGTATGGAACGATCTTGCTAAGGGCGATACAGAACTGGCTGCGGGACTGGTAGCTTTCAATGCTGTCTTCCAGGTTTTCTTATATTCAGTTTATGCCTATATTTTCATAACCCTGTTACCTCCTTTGTTTGGATTGAAAGGTTCGGTGGTTGAGGTATCCATTTCCGAAATTGCTGTTACGGTTTTAATCTATCTGGGAATACCCTTTGCAGCAGGTTTGATCACCAGTCTGATACTTCGGAAATGGAAGGGCAATGACTGGTATTTTTCGAAGTTCATTCCCCGGGCATCGTGGCTTACTCCTGTGGCCCTGCTGTTTACCATATTTGTGATGTTCTCGCTCAAGGGTGAAAAGATCATTAGTCTGCCCATGGATGTTGTAAGAGTGGCCATTCCCTATGCCATCTATTTTGCCGTGATGTTCTTTGTTACTTTTTTCATCGCAAGGAGAATGGGCGTTGGCTATGAAAGATCCACAACGCTCGCCTTTACCGCCGGCAGCAATGATTTCGAACTGGCTATTGCAGTAGCCATTGCTGTTTTTGGTATTAACTCCCAGGCCGCTTTTGCCACGGTCATTGGTCCGCTTGTTGAAGTACCGGTGTTAATTCTGTTAGTCAATGTTGCACTGTTCTTCAAAAGGAAACTTTTTTAGGTTTAAGGTATTTTTTGATTAGACTCGGTTTTCAGATGCCGTCATACATATTGAATACCACAGGTCGAACCTGGCACATAGTTATAATAGCGATCTGTCAGAAGCAGTGAATTCTAATCCCGATAGCGCAGTAGATTGGATTAGGATCAATTCGTTATGGCCACAAGCTGAAAGCTTGCGGCAGGTCAAGATATCTGACTCCGTTCAATTAAAAACGGCATCCAGGTTTTGATAAGCTGTATGCATGGCTTCAACGGCTTCCTTTTTCTTTTCGGGATAATCTCCGTCAAGTGCATCTTTCAGCGCAATGGTTGCATCATACAATTCCTTTGCCGCAATATTATATTTTGAGATTTTTTTCCCGAGACGTTTCTTTAGACTGTCCTGGGGAATCTTTGTAATAGTGTCGGCTTTGTCAATCAGGATATTGGCCAGCCCGGTTATTTCGCTGTATCTTCCATCGGGATATAACTTATGATAAACAATATAAAGGGTTTGATGAAAATCATCGATTTCCTTTAGCTGGGGTCTGATAATCCTCATCATCCGTTCAAAAACATAATGAAGTCTCTCCGCGGCCATCAGCAATGCATCATTGTCATCTCTTTCAACGGCATCATAATAGTTCTGGGCAGCCATGTTTAATGCATTTAACTGACTGTTCCAGGCATTTTCCTTATCCCTCAGGATTCCCGGCAGCTTGGCGTTGTTGATGGCTTTTACGTGTTCCTTAATTTGCGGCACAAACCGTTGCAATGCACTGAAGTCTTTTGTAGGGTATGCATCATGCCACATGGGGTAAATGATCTCGTGAAATTCAGTCAGCTCGGGAACATCGGATATAATTTCTGCTGAATCAATTTCTATCTGGGAGAAAGAAGTACTGGAAAAGAAAAATAAAAATATGACACACAAAAGTGTAAATGATTTTCTCATAGTAGTGTTATGTTAAGTTTAGACTGGCGGTTAGTCATTCCGAATTTATTTCGGAATCTCAGGAGATGTTGAAATAAATTCAGCATGACGATGAAAATATTTAAAGTATACATAACAGCAGTATATTTTAATCTGTAATCGTCCTGTCAACTTTCAAAATTAGTTATTTTTGATTGATGGAAAGAAATGCAAATTAAAATCACTGGTCTTTTCAAAAATGAACTGATTGCCGTAAACCTTCATATTCTTTCTTCTTAATAAGAAATGGTATTCTTCATAACATTGTATTCTTCATGGTCTGGGAAAATTTATGAGGAAAACAGTATTAAAGTAAATTGGAATGGACAAAGCAAAAGCAGGTTATATCGAAGGTGTTGTATCCGTTATGGTTAATATGGGATTGTTTGTCCTTAAATTGTGGGCCGGCATTGTAACCGGTTCCATAGCACTGACTGCCGATGCTTGGCATACGCTTTCAGATTCACTCAGTTCAATTGTGGTAATTATCGGTGTGAAACTGTCATCCAAAAAACCCGACAGGGAACACCCTTTTGGACACGGCCGGTGGGAACAGATTGCCGCCCTGATCATAGCCTTTATTCTGGCCGTAATTGCATGGGGATTTATGAAGGATTCGTTTATCAGGTTCAGCGGGAAAGAATCAACGCAATTCGGAATCCTGGCAATTGTGGCGACCATCACATCGATCGTCGTTAAGGTGGCTTTGTCACAATATGCATTTTATATTGGCCGGAAAACCAATAATGTTGCTGTAAAGGCTGACGGCTGGCACCACCGAAGCGATGCACTTTCTTCGGTTGTAGTTTTGATCGGAATTTTCTTCGCCAAAAAATTCTGGTGGATCGACAGTGTTTTGGGTGCGATTATTTCGGTTATGCTGTTTTATGCCACATACCAGATAGCAAAAGAAGCTATTAATATATTACTGGGAGAAAAACCAAGCCCTGAATTGATTGAAAAAATAACCGCTATGATCACGAAAGAATACGGCGGAACCATACAACCGCATCATTTTCATATCCATAATTATATTTCACACCAGGAACTGACTTTTCATATTAAACTCGAAAACAGCCTCAGTATCGAATCCGGTCATAAAATAGCTACCGACATTGAAAATAAGATATCCGGGCTTTTCGGAATTGATGCCACCGTGCATATTGAACCACTCTATTATGATCATGATTCAGATTAATCAACCAAACATGAGGGTTAATATATTATGGTTGAATGTGATCTGACTTTACCTGGTTCATTTTATTTTTTGGTCCGGGGAAATTATTAACAATTGAAAAAGCAAGTAAGAATCAAAGTCTGGTAAGATAAACTGGGATGGCTGTTTATTACTATTTTCATGAAGTAAAATGATTTGATTATTTTTGTTTCAATAATTGCAGGTTTCCAGGTTATTGTCTGATAATTTGGAATAAAAGGGAATCCGGTGATCCTGTTAACCCGGGAAATTCCGGAGCTATCCCCGTAGCTGTAAGTCCATTTAATGTTTTCGACAAAACCTTTGCCACTGTCCCGATGCATCGGGATGGGAAGGCGTCAGAAAACGGATAAGCCAGAAGACCTGCCTGCAACATGAATTCGTAGCTTTCGGGTGAAAGGCGAAGGATATGAACTTATCCCTCTGTATTTCATTCAAAGTTACCATTGTTCCTGTTTATAAATTTTAAACTCACAAAAACTATGGAATTAAATGGAGCTTTAACAACTACCCGTGTCAGTAAACGTGATGGCCGCATTGTAACGTTTGATAATGAAAAGATCACCTTTGCCATCTTTAAAGCATTGCGTGCAGCGGGCAAGCCCAACCGGCAACTGGCAGAGGATCTGATGCTTGATGTATTAAAACAGATGGGAGTGTTCGAAAAACTGAATTATACCCCATCGGTTGAAGAAATCCAGGATACGGTTGAACAGGCATTATTTGAAAATAAATTGTTTGATGTTGCCAAAGCTTACATTCTTTACCGCAAGCAGCATGAAAACATGCGTAATGCAAAAGAATTGTTTTCCAACCTTGATATGGTGGAGAAATATCTCAATCTCGATGACTGGCGTATCAGGGAAAGTGCGAATTCGTCATATTCCCTGCAGGGACTTAACCAGCATATTGCAACTGTAATCAGTTCGCAATACTGGCTTGAACGTATTTATTCCGATGAGATAAAGCAGGCATACTTATCCGGACGTTTTCATATACATGATTTGGGTTTTTTAAGCGTTTATTGTGTGGGGTGGGACCTGGAGGACCTTCTGATATCAGGGTTTACCGGAGTGACCGGTAAGATTGAAAGCCGTCCTGCAAAACACCTGCGGACCGTCCTGGGGCAAATTGTGAATTTTTTTTATACCATGCAGGGTGAAGCTGCCGGAGCGCAGGCGTTTTCAAATTTTGATACCTGCCTTGCCCCTTTTATTCGTTATGATAAACTCGATTATGCCCAGGTAAAACAGGCTTTGCAGGAATTCATGTTCAATATAAATGTTCCGACACGTGTAGGGTTTCAGACCCCGTTTACCAATATCACGCTCGATTTGAAAATCCCGCAGTTTTTAAAAGGCCAGCCGGTAATTATAGGGGGCAAACCCCAGGAAATGACCTATGGTGAGTTTCAACCGGAAATGGATGTTTTCAATTCGGCTTTTGCCGAGGTTATGTCAGAGGGCGATGCCCAGGGACGGGTATTTTCATTTCCTATTCCCACCTACAATATCACCCGCGATTTCGACTGGGACAATCCGGTGTATGACAAAATATGGAAAATATCCGCAAAATATGGCATCCCTTATTTTTCAAACTTTGTAAACTCCGATATGAGTCCCGATGATGTTAGGAGTATGTGTTGCCGTTTACGGCTCGATAAAAGGGAACTACAAAAGCGAGGAGGAGGGCTTTTCGGGGCAAACCCGCTGACCGGTAGCGTGGGTGTGGTTACGATAAATCTTCCACGCCTGGGGTATGAATCCAAATCGGAAGCTGAATTCTTCCAGCGCCTCGAAAAGCTCATGGAACTTGCAAAAGAAAGCCTCGAAACCAAACGGAAAGTCATAGAAAATCTTACCGACAAAGGTCTTTATCCTTATTCAAAGTTTTATCTCCGTTATGTAAAACAGCGTACAGGCAAATACTGGAAGAATCACTTTTCCACGATCGGTATTATAGGTATGAACGAATGTTGCCTGAATTTTCTCGGCTGCAATATTGTATCTGAAAAGGGTTATTCATTTGCCCGGAAAATAATGGATGCAATGCGCTCCAGGCTGGAAAACTTTCAGGAAGAAACCGGCAATATTTACAATCTTGAACCAACGCCTGCCGAAGGGACTTCTTATCGCCTGGCCCGGATCGACAAAGGTGAGTACCCCGATATTGTTACCGCTAACGAAGAACATGTGCGCAGGGGGGCCAAGCCTTTTTATACCAATTCCACCCAGTTGCCTGTAAATTATACGGATGACCTGTTTGAAGCGCTTTCCCTGCAGGATGGATTGCAGGTTAAGTATACCGGGGGTACGGTATTTCATACTTTTTTGGGTGAAAAGCAATTACCCATTGAATCAGTAAAAGCATTGATAAAGAAAATTACCCATACTTTTCACTTGCCTTACATTACCCTATCACCTACTTTTAGCATATGTCCGGAACATGGCTATTTGTTCGGAGAACATAAGAAATGCCCGAAATGTGCTGAAGCCGGACAAAACTCCGACTGTGAAGTTTTTTCCCGAATAGTCGGCTATTTGCGGCCTGTTGAACAATGGAACGATGGAAAACAGGAAGAGTTTAAAGAGCGTAGACTCTTCGATAAGACGATAATCCGTTAGGTTTCATTTACCGCGATGCATGGTCGCAAGAAAATGAAATACTGTCAGGTTAGTATTTTCGCTGCTTTTTTGCCGGGATATTTACTAAGCGCATTACCTGAAACTGATCAGTATATTTAAACAAGATAAAATCTGCAAAGAAAAGAGAGTTAAAAGAATTTTCAAATGAAAATAGGCGGTTTCATTAAACAAAGCCTGATTGATTATCCGGGCAAAATTGTAGCAGTTATATTTACCCAGGGGTGTAATTTCCGTTGCGGTTATTGTCATAATCCTCAACTGGTATTACCTGAGCTTTTTGAGAATGAACTGTCTTACACTCCAGATATTATTTTCCAATACCTTCAAGAACATAAAAACTGGCTCGACGGGGTGGTTGTCACCGGTGGAGAACCTACCATTCACAATGATTTACCGGAGTTTCTTAAAAAAATTAAAGACTATGGTTATTTAGTAAAACTCGATACCAATGGTTCCAATCCTTTTATCCTTGAAAAAATCATAAAAAATAAACTGACCGATTTTATTGCCATGGATATTAAAACATTACCAGAAAGAGATTTTTACTTTGAAATTACGGGAATTCAAAATATACCTGATATTGCGGAGAGAATTATTGCCTCCGTTATCCTTTTGAAGAACTCAGGTGTTGATGTGGAATTCAGAACTACCCGTCTGCCTGACATTCACACTAATGAAATGATGGATTTTATAAGGAATTTTATTGGATCAGATAAACGTTTTGTAGTAAATGAATACCGAGAAGGAAAAACCATAGATTTTTATAAAAACCAATCTCTAAATTGGAAATACCTTACAGGAAAAGCAACAGGCTTATCGCCATAATCGCCATGCCGGCAATCAACCCGCCTATTGCAATATGGTGTTCACCATACTCTTCAGCCGTTGGCAGTAGCTCGTCAAGTGAAATATATACCATGATACCGGCAACTCCGGCAAAGATCACCCCAAAAGTGGACTCATTGAATACATTCCGAAGGATAAAATATCCGAGTATTGCTCCTACCGGCTCTGCAAGACCTGAAATGAAGGATAACCAGAATGCCCGCTTCCTGTTTTTTGTGGCGTAGTAAATAGGTGCAGAAACTGCTATACCTTCAGGGATATTATGAATGGCTATAGCCACGGCAATGCTGATACCGAGCGTAGGATCAGTCAGCGCCCCCATAAAGGTGGCCAGTCCTTCGGGAAAGTTGTGAATGGCGATTGCCAGGGCAGAAAACAATCCCATACGCAGCAGTCTTTTCTGATTTGCTGCGCTGATATTCTTCTCATCAATGTTTTTTATCTCATGAGGATTTTCAAACGAAGGGATCAGCTTATCGATTAGGGCAATAAGTGCAATGCCCGAAAAGAAGGCAATGACAGTGAATACAGTCCCGGTTTTGATCCCATAGGCGGCCGAAAGTGAATCCTTGGCTTTTACGAATATCTCAATCATTGACACATAAATCATAACACCGGCAGAAAAGCCTAAAGAAGCGGCCAGGAATTTAGGATTGAACTTTTTTGACATAAATGCCATTATACTGCCTATTCCTGTAGACAGTCCTGCAAATATCGTCAGTGCTAAAGCGAATGAAAAATTATTAGCATTCATACTGTTTTAAATTTTTTTATTTTGAACTTGTTTAACATATATAAGATTGGCAAATTCATAGTTGAGAAGTATTTTATCGGTTTTTATTTTAATTTCAGTCATTTTATTTACACTGTATTGTTTCGCGATCCAGATAATTGAGCCGACTGTGATATGGTTTGATGAGCAGAAATCAAAAAACTCTTCTTCTATACCGGATAATCGGCATACTGTATAGTTGTGACCCGCTGATGCTTCTGACAACAACAGCTGTGTCTTATCCGGAATGATTTTCCCGTTTATGGCTGGAATCGGATCGCCGTGAGGGTCTGTGGAAGGATTGCCCAGGTATTTGCTGATTTTGTCAGCCAGAAAATCAGAAGTAAGATGCTCCAGAATTTCAGCTTCACGGTGAATTTCATGCAGGGAAAGATTGAGCGTTTCATATAAAAACGATTCCCAGAGACGGTGTTTTCGAATGACATTCAGCGCAATTTCATTGCCTTTTTGTGTTAGTGTCAAAGGCTTATATTTTGTGTAATTCACCAGTTTTCTGGCCGCCAGCTTTTTTGCCATATCAGTGGCAGCTGCATTGGTAATATTAAGCACAGCGGCTATTTTGCCAAGCTTAATATTAGCGCTTATCAGTTTTTGTTGCATATAAATGACTTTTAAAAAATTCTCTGTTGACACTGACATAATAAAAAGTTTTTATTAATAAATTTAAATATACTTAAATAATATTACAAATATACTTTAATAATTATTTCAATAAATATAAAATAATAATAAAAAACATATGTTATCCATCTGACTGCATCAAATTTTGAAGTAAATGACCGAATTTTTATAGTAGTTTTATCTGAACGTCAATATATTCGATCTGCAAACATTAATCTATGTATCCACATAATTTTATTCCGGTTATTCTGGCATTAAAATTATGACTCCAGCATGATTTTTGGCTTGCATCATAGGAAGGTTAAAGTGAGTAATAATCTGAAGCAATATCCCTGCTGGAATTGATCAAGGGATTTTGCACACGGTGACAGGATTAACGAACAGATCCTGTCACCTTTTTATAATCGAAAAACTTATTACCAATATGATGAAAATGCACCGACTGATCATGACCGGGTTTATAATTGCAGTTAAAACGCTGTTTTATACAGTTATTCCTCAATCACCTTCATTTGAAACTTATATGAACCCTGTCATTCCCGGTGACCATCCCGATGCCACCCTGACGCGGATCGGGAATGATTTTTATACTACCGGTTCATCCTTTAATGTTACTCCGGTAATATATCATTCCACTGATCTGGTTCACTGGGAGGCAATTGCCCAGCCTGTAAAGGCGTCCTGGTCAAATTATGGTGATGCGCCCGGAGGGGGTTGCTGGGGCGGGCATATTGTATATTATAATGGTGAATACTGGGATTTCTTTTCCAGGGCCAATACCATGTATTTTGTAAAAGCAGATGATCCCAGCGGGCCGTGGAGTGATCCGGTAAGGGTGAATGATCCACCAGGCCTGCCGTATGGACTGGGATATGACAATTCAGTATTCATTGACGATGACAATAAGTGGTACCTGGTTGTAAAAAACGGAAGGCCAAATGGCGGGATTGTTGAATTGGGGAACGACGGTCAACCCACCGGAACCGTTTATGACCTGAACTGGCTGAATCCTCCACCTGCTTATCCATACAGCTGGGCTGAAGGTCCTGTTATATGGAAATACAAAGGCTGTTATTACTACTCATTTGCCCGTGATCTGTCTGGTGGACAAAAGGTTATGAGGAGCCCTGTCCTCACCGCCGATCAGGATTCATGGGAAATGTTGGGTGATTTTTTTAATGAGAACGAAGAGCTGAAACCGGGTTCAC
>JAFGTR010000100.1 GCA_016934055.1 Bacteroidales bacterium
AGACTATTTCTTCTTCAGATCTGCGATATGTTCCTCCAGTGATTTTATTTTGGTCTCTGCGTCAGCCTTTTTCTTCTGCTCCATCTCAAGCACCTTTCCCGGGGCGTTGCTGACAAATCTGTCGTTGGATAGTTTTTTCATGACTGAGGCAAGGAAACCTATCATATAGGTCAGCTCTTTTTCAAGCTTCTGAAGTTCTGCTTCATAGTTATGCAGTTCGCCAAGAGGAATGTAAAATTCTCCAAACCGGTTGATAAGGCTTGCAGCCCCTTCTACCTTGCCATCAACCTGTTTAATTTCTGAAAGGTGGGCCAGTTTAATGATGGCGGCATCGAAATCATCATCCCGGTCAGCGGCATTTATGAACAACACCAGTTTCTCTTTGGGTGATATCTGATTTGCTTTACGGGTATTCCTGACAAAGGCAATGATTTCCCTGGCGACTTCAAATGCACTGATCATTTTCACGTCAAATGCTTCAATAACCGGTTTGCTCTCATTCATGATGCTGTTGCCGGCCGGTCTGTCAGACAGTAAATGCCATATTTCTTCAGTAATAAACGGCATAAAAGGATGCAACAGTTTAAGCAGTGTTTCGAACAGATCTTTGGTAGCCTTTAGGGTATGACTATCAATATGATGTCCGGGGGCAGGCTTGATAAGCTCAAGATACCATGATGCAAACTCATCCCAGAACAATTTGTAAACCGTCATAAGAGCTTCGGAAATGCGGTATTGATTGAAGTCTTCCTCGATTTCTGCAACAGCCTGTTTCATCCTTTCACCGAACCAGGTAACAGCAACCCGGGCAGCCTCGCCGGGCAGAGCTTTCGGATCAGCCTGCCAGGAATTCACAAGCCTGAAAGCGTTCCATATCTTATTGGCAAAATTGCGTCCCTGTTCGGGAAGACTTTCATCGAACAGCAGATCGTTGCCGGCAGGAGAGCATAATAACATGCCCACCCGTACACCATCGGCTCCGTATTTTTCTATCAGCTTAAGCGGATCGGGTGAGTTTCCCAGTGACTTTGACATTTTCCGACGCCTGGTGTCGCGCACGATGCCGGTAAGGTATACATTATGAAAAGGCTTTTTCCCGGTGTATTCATAGCCCGCCATGATCATGCGGGCCACCCAGAAGAACAGGATCTCGGGAGCTGTGATCAGGTCGTCGGTAGGGTAATAGTATTTCATATCAGGATTGTCAGGATTCCGTATACCGTCAAAAACTGAAACAGGCCAGAGCCATGACGAGAACCAGGTGTCAAGCACATCCTCATCCTGAATGAGGTCTTCCTGCCGAAGACCGGTTCTTCCGGTTTCAGCTTTTGCCTTTTCAAGGGCTTTGAGTGGTGTTTCGGCCACAACAAATTCATTGGTGCCGGCGATATAATACGCCGGTATCCGGTGACCCCACCACAGCTGTCTTGATATGCACCAGTCCCTGACATTTTCAATCCAGTAACGGTATGTGTTTTTAAACTTGGCGGGATAAAGCTGTATGTTATCGTTCATCACGTTTTCCAGGGCAGGCTGCGCCAGGTCTTTCATCTTCAGGAACCATTGCATTGACAGCCTCGGCTCAATGACGGCATCTGTCCTTTCGGAATACCCGATTTTGTTGACGTAGTCTTCCTCTTTTGCCAGCAGGCCTTTCTCTGCAAGCATTTTGACAATTTTCCCGCGGGCTTTGAAACGGTCAACACCGGTAAGAATTTCTGCTTTTTCGTTCAGTGTTCCGTCGTCATTGAAAATGTCAATACTGTCGAGTTTGTGTCTGAGCCCTATCTCATAGTCATTGATGTCGTGAGCCGGTGTAATTTTCAGGCATCCTGTTCCGAATGCCATGTCCACGTATTCATCCTCAATGATCGGAACGAGGCGGTTCACCAGAGGAACATACACCTTTTTGCCCTTTAAGTGTCTGAACCTCTCATCAGCAGGATTGACACATACAGCGGTATCCCCCAGTATGGTCTCAGGCCGCGTGGTGGCAATGGTCACAAATCCGTCTTCATCTTCTATCCTGTATTTCACAAAGTATAGTTTCGATTTGACCTCGCGGTAGATCACTTCTTCATCAGAAACAGCGGTTTTGGCAGACGGGTCCCAGTTTACCATGCGCACGCCACGGTATATTTTCTTTTTATTGAACAAATCTACAAAAACATGGATAACGCTTTCAGACATGTCATCGTCCATGGTGAATTTCGTCCTTTCCCAGTCACATGAAGCGCCCAATTTCTTAAGCTGCTCGAGTATAATACCGCCATGTTTACGTTTCCATTCCCATGCGTGCTCAAGGAATTTCTCGCGGCTGATGTCTTTCTTTTCGATGCCTTCACTTTTCAGTTTAGCCACAACCCTGGCTTCGGTTGCAATGGAAGCATGGTCGATGCCCGGCACCCAGAGCGCATTTTTACCCGACATGCGGGCTCGCCTGATGAGCAGGTCCTGTAGGGTGTTGTTCAGCATATGCCCCATGTGCAGCACGCCTGTGACATTAGGAGGGGGAATGACGATCGTATAGGGCTGGCGTTCATCGGGTTTTGACCGGAAAAAACCTTTCTTTAACCAATATTGATACCATTTATCTTCTACCTGAAGCGGATTGTATTTTGTTGCAATTTCCATGTACTATAATATTGTTGTGCAACCGGGTTGCTGAAATTTCCGCTAAAATAAGAATAAATTGTTAATCTGTTCACGGTTCACGGATAGTCACATTACTGGCGCAAGTGTCCGCTTGTGCCTATTTGTTTATTGAGTATTCTGGTATTATAAACAAATTAATGATATGAACATTATTAAATAATATGTATTGATCACCAGGCACAAGCGGACCTTGCGCCAGTGGGGGTAAAACAGTCCACAGTCCACAGTCCACAGTTCACAGTTCACAGTTCACGGTAAATCTTCAAATTTTCAAACCTGCCTGCCGTCAGGTAGGTCTTCAAATTTTCAAATCTTCAAACTTTTCGACCATCTTTCTCGTAAAAACGGATAAGTTTATAATTATTTAAACAAGAAATTATTATTTCACTTATTTTTGCACATGATTTAAAACTTAGCTGTAAAATGAAAAAGATTCTGACGGTTTTATTGATTTCTGTATTTGCTATTTCAACCAGTTGTTCGCAATCGACTGATGCGGCGGATAAAAATTCAAGCGCGCCAAAAATTGAGTTTGAAAAACTGGTGCATGATTTTGGTACCATTCTGCATGGTGGCGACGGAACATATGAATTTGTTTTTAAAAATGGCGGTACAGATCCTTTGATAATAAACAATGTGAGATCATCCTGCGGTTGTACCAGGCCGGAATGGTCAGCTGAACCGGTAAAAAAAGGGGAAAAGTCATCGGTAAAAGTTGGTTATAATACCCGTCTGATCGGGCCTTTTTCCAAGTCTATTACGGTATATTCCAATGCCACCAATGCCGCTGTGACACTAACCATAAAGGGAACCGTAACCCCTGCTGAAGAGGAAAAGCCGAAGCAATAGTATCGCAAGACATATTATTTTTTGACTTTTTCCTGTGTTTGCATAAGGAAAAGAATAGATTATTTTAACCTTTTAGCTAATGCCTGACATATCGAAACGGGGCATCCGTATGCCCAATTCACCAATTCGCAAATTGGTTCCGCTGGCCGAAGAGGCTATCCGGAGAGGAACCACTGTATACCGGTTAAATATTGGTCAACCCGATATCCCGACATCACCCAACGCGCTTGAGTCAATACGGAACATGGCAGCGAAGGTTGTTGATTACGGCCACAGTGCCGGCAATGAGTCTTTGCGCAGGAAATTTGCCCGTTATTACAAGACCATCAACATTGATCTTGAATATTCAGATATTCTGATCACCACCGGTGCTTCGGAGGCTATTACACTAACCCTGCTGACATGCCTGAACGCCGGTGACGAGATCATTGTTCCCGAGCCATTCTATGCGAACTATTTCAGTTTTGCAATAGCAAGTGATGTTAACGTTGTTCCTATTACATCAAACATTGAAACAGGTTTTGCACTGCCGCCGATCAGCGAGTTTGAAAAATTGATCACCCCGAAGACAAGGGCCATCATTATTTGTAATCCCAACAATCCTACAGGTCATGTTTATTCTTACGAAGATCTTAAGCAATTGCGTGACCTGGTATTGAAACACGATTTGTTTTTTATTTGCGATGAAGTATACCGCGATTTGTGTTATGACGGTAAGACTTTTGCATCAGCTATGCAGATAACCAGACTGGAAAAACATCTTGTACTGATCGATTCGGTATCAAAACGATACAGCGCTACAGGCTTGCGTGTTGGCGTGATGGCATCAAAAAACAAGGCGTTGCTGCAGACGGCACTTAAATTTTGCCAGGCCCGCCTGTGCCCTCCCAATATCGGTCAGCTTGCAGCCGAGGCTGCCCTTGATTCTCCGCCCGAATACCTCGATATGGTGTATCAGGAATTTCTGAAACGAAGGAATTTTATTGTGAAAGAGCTGAACAGCATGGAAGGCGTATATTGTCCTGTCCCAAAAGGGGCCTTTTATGTGATGGTAAAACTTCCGGTTGACGATGCTGAAAAGTTTGCCATGTGGATGCTTCAGGAATTCTCATACAACGATCAGACAGTCATGCTGGCCCCGGGTTCAGGTTTTTACTTCAACACCAACCTGGGGAAACAGGAAGTACGGGTTGCCTATGTTCTCAACATCGATGATTTAAAAAAGGCCATGGAATGCCTGAGAAGGGGACTAATGGCTTATCCCGGGAGACAGGTGGGGGAGAAAAAGATTGAAACTATAGCCGGTAACCGGTAAGGGGGTTTTGCGGTCGTACGGTCTACTGGTCATGTGGTCTTCTGGTCTCCTGGTCGTGCAGTCTACTGGTTTTGCAACCTGATTATCCTCTTTTGTTTTCTTTTACCTGGTTTCCTGAGTCCTGACACTTTTTTTATCTGGCTTAATATAGGCCATGATGTTTTATAACCGTATGCCGTTATTGCACTTAAAATTTTAAACTCAAAGCAACTTTTTGCTTTTTATTTTGTCTATAATAACAGAAAAAGTAAACACGATTTTTTCTTGTGATGGATAAACATATTTGGAACAATCTGTCGTTAATATAAACGGATTGATGGCATTGTATCATAAGGAAAAACACCATATACCGCACTAAAATGAAAAATCTGGTTGAACCTGAAAAGCACGGGCTGGCCCGCACAATTCTGAGAGCCGCAGAACACCTGCCTGCACTCAAACGGATGTTGAAGGGCATGGTTGGCATTAAATATTTTATGCCGCCGGTAATGCATCTGAAAGGCATTAAACACTTTCTGATTCTTCCGGAAAAGCAGTCCCCCGAAATGAGGTATCCTGTTGTTGAGGAAAGACATGATTACCGGAAAATAGTCATCATTACCGGTGCCACGAGCGGTATCGGAAAGGCTTTCGCGCATCATTTCGCCCGTCAGGGATATGACCTGCTGATCACCGGAAGAAGAAGGAGTATCATCAACAGCGTTGCACATGAGATCAGAAGGGAATATGGCGTGCAGGTTAAGGTTGTCATAGCCGATCTGGCCGTAAAGGAAGATTTGTCGTCATTCCTGCAGATCATTGACAGGCAGCGGAATATCGAAGTGCTGGTAAATAATGCCGGATACGGTATGAACCGGGGTTTCAGTGAAGATGAGATTGGTCATCAGCTGGCCATGATGAACGTGCATGTAAATGCCCCGCTTATATTAATTCATAAAGTCCTGCCGCAAATGATTAAAAAAAGGAACGGAACCATCATAAACGTTTCATCTATGGCAGCTTATTTTCCGGCTTCAGGCAGTGTCATGTATACCAGCACCAAATCATTCCTGAAGAGTTTTTCGGAATCGCTTTTTCTGGATGTGGGGCGATACGGGATCAGGGTTCAATGCCTTTGTCCCGGTTTTACCAACAGTGACTTCCACAGGGATTTAAATATACAGATTAACAGGATTAACAATGGTTTGCTTCCTTTTATGGAACCATCTGATGTAGTTCAGTATTCGGTGAAATGCCTTGAAAAGGGCAGGGTCGTTTGTGTTCCGGGATTTATTAACAGGCTGCTGATAATATTATTATCCGTTATACCCAGGAGTCTTTACTATCGTTTTTCATTAAGGCTGGAAAAGAAAGTCAGGAGGGTTAAAGAAAATACAACAATGCCTGTTCTTCAATAATTATTTGATAAGTTTGCACCATAATTTAAACAAGAAACCATGCTGTTACAATTATTATTGGTTTCCGGATTCATATTATTGTGTCCGAAGAACAGTTCGGACCTGTCTTTGGGAAAAATGAACGCTATAAACAGCGGCTGGCGGATGGAAAGAGATGCAGACGGTGTGAAAACCTATGTGCGTTGGATTGAACCGGAAGGTTCGGAGAAAGTCAGGGAAAGGAAGAGCATTATGGCGGTTAACTGTTCAGTTGAAGATATCGTTTGGCTTTTATCCGATATGGAAAGCACGGATTTATGGATGGGCGGTATACGAGAGTGTTACTGTCTGAAAAAGGTGAGCAATTCAGAATGGTACGCCTATACCTTATTTAACATACCATGGCCGTTTGAGAAACGCGACCTGGTATCAAATTTCAATGTGAAAAGGTCAGGTGAGAACAACAGTGTCACCATTCATATCAGCAGCCGCGACCGGTATATTCCCCTGAAATCCGATATTACACGGTTGGCAGATTACACAGCAGTCTGGACTATTGCCGGCGCAGGTAAGGACAGGGTCTGGGTTTCCTTTTCGGCTGTTTCCAATGATCCGCCTATGTTTCCGAGGACACTCCAGGATCCTATTTTGCTCCGCATGTTTCATAATAACCTGGTGAACCTGAAAAAACTGCTGGAGGGGTGAAGATATATTTTCAAGCAGTCAATGGAGGATACAAGCGGAAGCTCCATTGAGAGATTGGGGTTAGTAACCGGTATGCAGTCCCTCAATAATTGATAATTATTGCCCCAAGAAGAATAACATGTTTTATTTCAGCATTTGGAATTATAGATTATGGATGCTTTTATTATGGCCCCGGAGGGGTCAACTGTTTGTAGCAAAAGAAGTACACTTGATTACTGTTCCCCGCGTCCCGCCGAATAGCGGGACGTAAGGATTTATGATGAATTGCCATGGTATTGCTATAAACAGATCACTCCTACGGAGTTGATTTTTTGCTCATTAAACTTGTACTACAAACAGTTCGCACCTATGGTGCTTAGAACGGTGAAACCAGAGAAAATAAGTTAATACATTAAATATCTGAACTATATAATTTTGTTACAAAAAAGCATTTAATGATGAAATTATCATGGAACCGGATCAGGGGTATGACACAGCGATTGATAGCGATTAAAGGCAATCCACGGGATATTGCCAGCGGTTATGCCCTGGGTATTTTCCTGGCCACAACACCTTTCATCGGCTTCAAGATTTTCATCGCGTTGTTTTTATCTGCATTATTCCGGTGGAACAAGATAGCATCTGTTGTAGGGGTTTACCATGTAAATCCGCTCACCGGTCCTCCCTTTTATGCTCTGGCATTTCTTGTGGGGAAGGCTGTACTGGGTACAGAGGGGCAGTTTGTTTATCCCACAGGAGGTGGTATGGCCGCGATTATTCATGTCTTTACCGGCGCCGGTCACGTATTTCTTTCATTGCTGATCGGGGGGCTGATTCTCGGCATTCCGTTGACCGTGATTGCCTTCCTGTCGGCGAAGAAACTTATGCTGAGCCGGCAAAGGGTGTGATATGTCACAGAGAAAAAAGAAGTCCGTAGGAACCAGCCTACGGACTTACTTTATCTATAAACAGAACCGGAGAATATTCAAATATTCATTATTTGTTAGTTTATAATCCTGTCACGGACATCCTATCAATGTCGTTTTCAGTGCCCCTGAAGTTCCTACAGTGATGCGCCAGCAACTGCCATCTGATGCTTTCAGTATGATGCCGCTTCCGATGGTTTCAACATACACATCTCCTTCAGTTACCTGTAGTTTTGAGTGAGGAATAGTTGTACCAATACCCACATTTCCATTTCTGGTAATTGACATTTTTGAATCAGATAATGTTACATCACTATCATCAGCAGTATTGTCCATTAGAAAATGCAATGTCCCTGTACCATAGGATGCTGTCCGCTCAAGTGCTATGGCTGCTTTAACCCAGCCACCACCGGGTTCGTTATTAAAACCTATCCCGACAGCATTGCCTCCGGTTTCTGTTTCATCCAGGTTGTGTACCATTAAGGGAATATTTAATCCGTTGTTGTCAACCGTTATGTGAAGTTTCCTGTCAGGATAAGCGGTTCCCAGTCCCAAATTACCATTGTTATCAATAACAGCCTTTATATCAGGTTCATCATTCACCCCGGTACTGTTGCCAAAGCGTACAATATCACCGGTGCTGTAGGCCACAAAATGATGTGCCCAGTTATCACCACCGCCCTGATATAACAAGCCATGATTAGTATTTAATACAGAAGATGTACCAAAACCAGGCATATTTTTATCAGTGCCAAAGATGAACGGTCCGTTAAAATGCAGCTTTACTTTTGGATCAGTTATACCAAAACCAACATTTCCTTCCCTGGTAATTGACATTTTTGAGTCTGATAAAGTTACATCACTATCATCGGCGGTATTATCCAAAAGAAAATGCATGGTGCCTGTACCATAATATGCTGTTCTTTCGTGTGCTATTGCTGCTTTAACCCAGCCACCACCCGGTTCGTTATTAAAACCTATCCCGACAGCATTGCCTCCTGATTCTGTTTCATCAAGATTGTGAACCATAAGGGGGATATTCAGGCCATTGCTGTCAACCTGTATATGCAGTTTCCTTGACGGATTGGCTGTACCTACACCAACTGAGTAATCCGTGTACACCAGATTGTTATCCTTTTTCCACATGGTATCCTGTATTGGCAGGGTAACAATGTTTCCTCCGGTTATTGACAAATCATATCCGCTTACACTTAATTCCAGATTATCAGTATGAGCTGCATACAGCGCATAAGGAACAGAAAGTAACTGACTGGTTCCCATTTCGGTTCCGTTCACTGCTAATTTTATATAATAGGGGCCCGCTGACCAGTCGATGTTACCCAGGTCAGTCGTGTTCACAGAGCCCACCTGAAGGTTTATCAGTCCAACACCATTGGTTTTGGTATTATGGGTTTCGGTAAATACCTGGGTGCCTGTGGTACTGCCCTGTATGATGGATATCTGAACACTGACATCTGTACCGGCAAGGAGGTTGCCTGATGCATCACGTAAAGCGGCCTGGTAATTAAATCCTTCCGGGGCCTGTCCGGAACCTGTTGCAAAGTATAATATTGCAGACAGAATGATTAGAATTTTTTTCATGGCTGATTTATTTAAGGGTTTTGATGATTTTGTAGGTATTAATCTTTTGTTCACCGTTATGTATTATTAAATAGTACACAGAAGGGGCATAATCCACGAAGGGAATTTCAACCTCCTGACTGTGCATCTTCTCCTGTTTAAGTATTTTTCCGTTCATATCCGTCAGGGTATAGGAAAATTTATCCTGTATCATGTTTTCAGTTTTTATGGTCACTCTGTCCGATACCGGATTTGGGAAAACGGTAATTTCCATATCGGGCATCTCCAATTCCTGAACAGCTGATATGATCAGAACAGGCTGATGGAAACCCTGGGTGAGCATGGCATCGTTATCGGCCAATGTTTCGATTATGACTTCTCCCAAAGTCCAGTCAATGCTTTTGCTGCCTGAGGTGTTAGTATTTCCAGCGGTGGCAATAACCTCCTGCGAAAAGCCGTATGGTACGATATACAGGATCAGGGAAAATAAGATCAGTTTTTTCATGGTTTTAATGATTAATAGTTTATCAGGTTATATAGTTATGAAAGTCTTCGATTGACATAAGGCCTGGGGTGCAACCCCCGACCAGTTATGAGGAGATGAATAAAACAACTTAATCCTTTAAACAGCGGATAGAATACCCTATTCTTTTACTGGTGCTTATTTTCCATACGTTACTATAGTCGTGAATTATATATCGGTTATACGCATTATTAATTGAGGTTTCCTTAGAAGACCACCACAGACCTGATTCACCAATAATGTTAAACAAGCCGTCGTAATTTCGATAGCTGGCCGGAAGTGCAGTAAAACCTGTTTCATTGGTTGCTCCAATATTTGGATTTGTCCAATGTTCTAAACCGGCTTCTTTAAGTTTTCCTCCGGCAATAGATTCACCACCAAGGTATTCTGTTAATGTTATCCATTCATCATTAGTTGGTACGTGCCAGCCGGCGGGACAAAGCTTTCCGGTTTCAACGGTATACCAATTATACAAAGCCCCATACATGTATTTATTGGCTGCTTCATCATTACTATGCCAACAATAGGCAGGAGTAGCTAAATTGCTCCATTCGTAATTATCTGTAACCAGTGGTATTGTTGTGCCATCATTATATCTTGTCGTTTTAAGATTTTCTGCCATCCAGGTTTGTGTTCCAATTATAACGGTAGGATATACATTTCCAATAATGTCGATGATAGTACCACCACTAATTCCAATCAGCCCGTTGATTCTTTCCGTTAAAGCATCAAGCATGGCTTCAAGCTTGTCTACATATGCTTTTGTGGCCGCATCCTTCTCATTAACAGGGTCAGCAAGATTTGTTATGTTCATTCCGTCTGCATCATTTCCTTGCACAAGGATGTCTGAGAGGTTTTGACTGCCAGTACTTCCGGTTAAATCACTTAAATCAACTGCATTTATTCCACCGGCATCAGAAATTTCAAGCATGGTGCCGTTAATAGCCATACCAGTTATTAATTCATTTGTCGGATCAGAATCAGCATCATTGGCGCTATCTGGTAATTGAATTGTATTTCCGTTAGATATGGTTAACTGATGACAGTCAACTGACAGCGATTGTTTATCTGTGTTATCGAGATAGGGATTAAGATCAACCTGATCAGGTTTCCCGTTGGTTGATAGTGATAGTATATTATATTTAATACTCAATTCCTGAATTTCATTGGTTGCATCTCCATCCACTTCAGAAGTCAGATAACCATTGTTCGCCACCATGGCATCCACTTCAGCTTCGGTCAGACGGGTGTCAGTATCGTCAAGGTAATCACTCAAATCAATTTCTGTTGGTGTGTCGTTTTTGGTTATGGTAAGTATGTTACCTGTCAGCTGCAAATCCTGCAATTCATTAGCCGGATCGGCATCGGCGTCCTCTACTTCATCAGGCAGGGTAACAGTGTTGCCTTCCGATATGGTGAGATCATGCCCGCTGACCGATAAGGTTTGGTCGTCTGTATCGGGTTCATACCCGTCCTGTAACACACTCAGGTCAACCGTACTTCCGTTAGACAGGCTCAGGCTGGTACCGGACAGGCTGATATCCTGCAGTTCGTTCTCAGGATCAGCATCAGCATCCTCCGTGTCATCAGGCAGGGTTATTGTGCTTCCGCTGGTAATGCTTAAAGAATGATCATTGATTTCCAGGTCCTGCAGTTCATTAGCCGGATCTGCATCAGCATCTTCTGTGCCATCCTGCAACCCCGAAAGATCGATGATGGTCAGTATTCCGCCTTCAGTAATCTCAAGGAAGGTGCCGTTCAATACCACACTATTGATGAGCTCATTTGCCGGGTCTGCGTCATTGTCGTCATTATTAAGCACGCCACCGGCAAATAAGGCATAAGGTACGGAAAGCAACTGATGAGATCCGTCTTCAAGCCGGAAATTATCACCCCCTCTTGGGTCGAGCTCTATTTTGAGGTAATAATCATCGGCACCCCAGTCGATATCGGAAAAGGCACCTGATTGCGGAGTTCCTTCACCGATATTCACATCCATCAGCCCGAACTTGTTGGTTGTTGTCTGATGTATTTCAATAAATACAGGCGTTCCGTATTCGCTTCCCTGGTAGATGGTAAAGCGCAGGGAAATGGTTTTGTTCGGTAAGGGCAATCCCCATTCGTTTTTGGCCATCGCCTTGTATTTCATGGCCTGAGGGGGCTGGGCGTTAAGCGTTACAGCAGCCAGCAAAAAAGCTGCACATAAAGTAAATGTTCGTTTCATGGTTGTTTGGATTTATGGTTAAAAATGATTTGATGCTTGTTTTGGTTTATTATTTGGTACTGGATATTCTGTTTTTTAAAGAATTCTATAAATAAAAGGCCGGTGTGGAGGCACAAGCGGACGTTTGCGCCAGTGTGTGAAGATCTTGCGCCAGTGTGTGAAGATCTCGACAGATACAAGGTCGGGGGTTTAACCCCCCGACCAGCGAGACTGCGAAACCAGGGTTTGGGTGGATTTAGGGGACCCATTAATGCCTGATGATCTTAACGGTCTCATAGTCGTTGTAATCAGAATCGTAAACCCTGAGGATATAGGTTCCGTATGTGAAATCACCGATATTGATCTCAACGAGACTGGTACTGAGTGAAACGGATTTCAACACGTTTCCTTTCAGATCAACCAGCTCTGCCTGCAAATTGGATTCACTTTCACCATTAACTGTAACATAAATATATTCCTTTGTCAGTGTAGGATAGATCTTAATCAGGGTTCCGTTCTGCATGACAAGTTCAGACTGGATATCTGTATTTACATTTGTTACTGACTGATCCTGGCAGAAGTCAATGATATTCTCACCAATGGCCCAGCTCATGACAAAGTCTTCTGCCACAATGCTGCTGCCTGAAGCAGAAACAATATCGGAGGAAGCGGTCTGGGAAAAACTGTATGGTATGACATACAATAGAAGAGCTATACAAATTATTATTTTCATCGTTCACATTTTTGGTTGGATATGAAGATTCATTGTCTCAGATCTGTATCATTTCAGGCAACAGCCACCATACTTCTGGCAAAATCCCTGACGGACTTAAGCTTAATATTAAACTTGCCAAGGGTGTTTCTCATATCGATCGGATCGCCATTTGCCACACAAAGCATCAGACCGGCAAATGATTTTTCCATCGGATCGGCAGCCGATTGCAGTTGTGAGCTTAATGCTTCAACAGGGACGTGCTCAATCTCAAATTTCTTTCCGCTGAGTTCTTCAAAGATCTTCACGGCGTCAAGTTGTGAGAGTTTTTCAGGTCCGCCCAGTTCGAGCACGGCATTTCTTGCATAAGGATTCTTCAGGCTCTCCACTGCAAACCAGGCAACATCGAACAGTGATATATAACTCAATGGCTTTGTGCCCTCACCACAGAGCCTTACTTTGGCATTGGCCGCATCAAATCCCACCATGGGCGAGAGCCAGGCCTCCATAAAGCAGCTTGGACGAAGAATTGTATAGACCATCCCGTTATTTTGAAGATTCTGTTCAACAGCACGTTTGGCATTGCGAAGCGGGAAATCCAGGTCGATCTGACCTGAAAAAGAGGTATAAATAAATCGTGTTACCCCCGCCAGCCTGGATTCATCAACCAGGCTTATCATCCCGTTGCGATCCACCAGCAACGGATCATTCTCATTTGGAACATAGGAAAAAGGCATGGATGATGCCGTTGTAATGACGGTTGTTACATCACGCAAAACAGGTTTGAATGTTGAACTTTTACGAAGATCTCCCCGCACGATTTCAACACCGAGTTCCTGTAACTTGTTTACTTTAACCGGATCAGAGGTTTCCCTGACCATAGCCCTTACCGGGTTGTCTTCTTTTCTGAGGCGCCGGCAGATCTCATTGCCGAGCATGCCTGTTGCTCCGATTACTAAGATCATGGTTTTGTTCTTTTTATTTGGTTTGAATTTTCTGAACCAAATGTACAATTCCAAAGAGGCCTGATTCTAACAGGTTTGTAACAAAAAATGACGGGAATGTAACAAGTGAAAAGTGAAAAAGGAAAAACGAAAGGCTAAGAGGGGATTGTTTGGTTTGTTAAAATGATTGTAGCGGTTGTATTTGTTGTGATTGTTTTGGTTGTTAAAGAAGACGGCTTTAAGAATAAAATCTATGCAATCTGAGAGAACGGTTTCAGTATTAGAAGTAAAACATATAATGTTAAGATATTGATGAATCAGGGCTAACAAGTTGTTCTAGATCAGCATTCGATCGGATAATTATTTTCTTTTTAGCGTTGATTTTATTGAAAAGGAGATTTTGCTTTTCTGATAACGCTTCATGGTGATACTTTACTTCGATTAGAATCTTATTTTCGGTGAAAAAATCAATTTCTGCAGTGTCCTGATAAATATAAGATGGTTTCAAACCCTTTATTTGTAAAAAAACATAGTTTTCAAACAAACTTCCTTTGTCTCTGAAACCTGTATATGAAGTTCTGATACCCAGATCGGGCGCGTATACTTTTTTTGCGGATAATAAACGTTCATTGGTCTTGCCATGCCTGCCCAACAAGTAAACGAGATAGGCATCTGAGAAAAACGTCAAATACCGTTTTGATGTATCAGGAGAAATCTGAAGTATGGTGGCAATTTTATTAATACTAACCAGCTTGCCTGCCCTTTCCATTAACAAAAGAAAGTAATCTATCAGAATTCTTGGATCCTTAATATTGTTGACAGCGGCAATATCTTTAAATATAATATCATCAACCAATGTCTGAAGATAAGATGGATCTCCCTTTAAAACATATTCCGGTATACCCCCGGTTTTTAGAAATTCTTCAAAATAGCCCGGAATAAGATGGGCATCTGCCTTTTTGATTTTTATATTCTTAAAGAGCAAATATTCATTGAAATCCAGTGGTAATAACTCAAAAATAACAGATCTTCCGGTAAGATAAGGCCTTTTGCTTTTCAACAAAGAGGCGCTTGATGATGATGCAAATATTTTAACATTATGGTTATCAAATAAATTCTTTAGTTGTATTTCATAATCCTTCTTATAGGTTATTTCATCAAAAAACAAATAAATATGCTCACCGAAACCCAGCTTATGGACTTTTCTATACTCTTCAACAATATCAATAATGCTTTTGTTAATGAGCATATAATCATCCATGCAGATGTACAAAACATATTTTGAATTAATGTTGTGTTTATGAATCAGAGTTTGAATCAGCATTTTCAGAAAAGTGGTTTTACCAATCCGTCTTAATCCTGTAATAAAAACGATTTGCCTGTTATTCAGTTGGTGCAGCAGTGTTTCGAAGATCTTATCTCGTTGTATGAAGGAAGCATCCAAATAGCCTTTTTCCCACCAGGGATTATACCGATGCAACAGATTTTCCATGAGGTAAATTTAATATAAAAATTGATATATACGACAATATCGTATAAAATAAATAAAATCTATACGACACCGTCGTATAATTATTGATTTTTTGCAACTGAAAAGATGCTTTACTTTACAAACTCCGAAGGCAGCACCCCGAATTTTTCCCTGAAGCACTTGGCGAAATAGGACAGATTGTTGAAGCCAACTTCATAAGCTATTTCGGCTATGTTGCCGTAATTTTGCTTTAATAATTGTGCAGCGCGTTTCAGCCTCAGGCTGCGGATTAGTTCTCCCGGTGATTGGTTGACCAGCGCCTTCAGTTTGCGGAACAGCTGCATCCGGCTCATGTTCATTTCAGGGAACAGATTGTTTACATCGAATTCACAATCGCCCATATTTTTTTCAATGACTTCAACAGTCCTTTTCAGGAATTTTTCATCTGCCGATTTAACAATGATTTTCCCCGGTTCCATTTCAACCAATCCTGAATACTTTTCTCTTAACTTTTTTCGTTGTTCAATTAGGTTTAATGATCTGACTTTCAACTCCTGAATGTTGAACGGCTTGGTGATATAATCATCGGCTCCGGTTTCCAGTCCTTCGATTTTATTCCCGGTTTCAGCTTTGGCAGTGAGCAAAATTAATGGTATATGACTTGTGCTGACATCCGATTTCAGCTTTTTGCATAATGCTATCCCATCCATTTCAGGCATAATAACATCTGAAATTATGAGATCAGGGATGAAAGCATTGGCCATTTCCCATCCTTCTTTTCCATGTCTGGCTTCTTTAATGATATAGTCTTTTCCAAAGTTTTCCGCAATATGCTGTCTCACATCATCATTATCCTCAATGATCAGAATAACTGACCTGTCAATATTCTTTAAATCTAAATCTTCCTCAATGTCATTTACTGACTTATTTTCAGAAGACCTGCATTTTATGACCAATGAATCATCTTTGATTTCATCTGGTTTAACGATCACATAGTCATGTTCTTTGAGATGGTCCTTTCCCAGGGGGAGCTTTATGATAAAATTGCTGCCTTTACCTGGCTTGCTTTCAACGGTTATGGTGCCGTGTTGTAATACGATCAGTTCCTTTGTCAGCGATAATCCGATTCCTGTACCGCTTTTGCCCTCATTCATGGTATCATTTACCTGGTAAAACCTGTCAAATATTTTATCAAGCTGTTCGGCCGGTATACCCCGGCCGGAATCCTGCACAAATATTTCAAGAAAACCGGATTTCTTGTCTCCGTTATACTTTGCAGTAATATTTATCCTGCCTTTTTCGGGTGTGAATTTAAACGCGTTGGTTAACAAATTGGTTATGATCTTTTCCAGTTTGTCACGATCAAAATAGGTAATAAGTTTCCCTTCCGGTATTTCAACACGATAATTTATTTTCTTTCTTTCAGCCAGCGGGGCAAAACTCCTTGCGACCATCTGTATGGTTTTGCAAATATCATATTCCGATAACTCAATTTTCAGCTTGCCGGCATCTATTTTCGATAAATCAAGCAATTGGTTAACAAGTCCAAGTAAACGAACTGCATTGCGGTACATGATTTCCAGATGATCACGATCCTTTTCTTCAATATTTTCCTGCAGCAGCATCTCTTCAATCGGGCTCATAATAAGCGAAAGAGGAGTACGAAACTCATGGGAGATATTGGAGAAAAATCGGGTCTTCATCTGGTCCATTTCCATTATCTGGTAATTCTTCTTTTCCAGTTCCGCAGTGCGCTCTTTTACTTTATCTTCAAGTGTTTGTCTCAGATTTTCGAGGTGCATCATTGAATCGTATGCACGTAGACTGGCTAAAGTAACTGTGAATAATTTAAAGGTTGTAAGTTCAGTTTTTGTTTTATAATCATTGATTTCATATTCGGTGATGACTTCCCTTTCGGGTGCCTGACCGGGATATCCTGTTCTGAGTACGATCTGTGTCAGGCTGTTATGCAGTTTATTGCGTATATATTTAACAAGTTCAAGACCGGCATTGTTTGATTCCATCACCACATCCAGAAAAATCAGGGCTATATCAGGATGCTCAGTCAGCACATTAATGGTTTCTTTGGCCGAATATGTATGCAGAAATTGGATTTCTTTGTTTTTATAAGTAAATCCCTTCAGTGCCATGCGGGTAACGCTGTGCACATCCTCTTCATCATCCACCACCAGCACTTTCCATCCTTCTTTTTGTTCCGTCGGTATGATTCGTTCTCCGGTTTCCTGTAAGGTGTCTTCTTTCGGTTCATCAGAAAAAAGTTTTTGGTTGTCCTTTGCTTTATCCTGATCCGGATCAAACAGGTTTTCTTTAAACTCGATGTTCATAGTTTGGATGGTTTTATTGTTAAAAATAGGTTTTACCCCCTAAATCCACCCAAGGGGGGACTTTTTCGCAGTATATTATTTATTACTTTTTCATTTTCACATTTTTTTCTTTTTAACCCATCTGCGTTTCAGTGGTCCTCCCCCTCCGGGATAGTCAGAGGGGTGAGTGCAGGCAATCTTATATTGAATACCACACCTTCCCCTTTTTCACTTTTGCATTCAATATTCCCATTTAGCTTTTGTGTGATCAGGTTGTAAACAATATGCAATCCCAGTCCTGTTCCTGTCTTTTTGTTGGTTGTAAAGAAAGGATCAAATATTTTCTTCAGGTTTTCTTTGGCAATACCTTTCCCGTTATCACTGTATTCAATGGTAAGTTCTCCGTTCTTGTCAAAAGCTTTTATACTTATCTTTCCTTTCTGTTTTTCGTTGAAACCATGGGTCAGACTATTGATAACAAGATTGGTTATCACCTGCGAGTATACTCCGGGATAGCCGTCAATTTCAAGTTTGTTATCTATATCAAGGTTGACTGATATCTTTCGGTTTTTTAGTTTCGGGTACAGGCTCCGAATGATGTCCCCGGTATAATCCTTAAGCTTAAACAGACGTTTTGACTCCAGTGACTGGTCAATGGAAATTTGCTTGAAGCTCTGCACCATTGCGGCTGCCTTTTCCATATTCGACATAATAAGTTTTACGGCCTGGTTTGAATTGTTCAGGTATTCCTTGAACTCAGCCCGGCTTATCTTATTATCCTTAAAGAGATCCGCCATCCTATGGGTTTCTTCCAGTAAACCCGAAGCGGCCGTGATGGTAATGCCAACCGGGGTGTTTATTTCATGCGCAACCCCGGCAACCAGTCCGCCCAGAGATGCCATCTTTTCCGATTCGATCAGTTGTTTCTGGGTATGCTGCAGATTTTCGAGTGTTGTCTCGAGTTCTTCCTTTTGCTGAAGGAGTTCTTCATTGGATTCTTCAATTTTTTCTTTCTGTTCTTCTATTTGCCTGGTTCTTTCTTTTACCTGTTTTTCCAGTTCGTTTTTCTCCTTTTGCAAACGCCACGTCCTTAATCGTATATATCCCCCTGTTAACAGAATGGCTAAAACAAAGTAAGAAATATAAGCAATCCGGGTTTTCCACCAGGGAGGATGTATGATGATGTCAACAGAAGTTCCTGTTTCATTCCATATATTGTTGCTATTGCTTCCTTTAACGATGAATGTATATTTTCCGGGATCGAGATTTGTAAAGGCTGCGATCCGGTGTTTTGCATCTGTATATATCCACTCTTTATGGTATCCGTTAAGTTTATAGGCATACTGGTTTGCGGAAGGATCGTTATAGCATAATGATGCAAACTCGAAGGAAATATCATTCTGGTTGTATTTGAGCTCTATTTCCCGGGTATAGGAAATGTTTTTCGATAATAGTGATGATCTCTGCGTATCGGGTTTAACTGATTCGTTGAATAATTTAAAATCTGTAATTACGATTTCAGGAACATATGTATTTATCTTAATGCTGTCGGGGTTGAAACTGTAAAATCCGCCCGAACCTGCAAAATACATAATGCCATTGTGGTATAAAGATGCTGTCTGATTATGGGTCATTATCGGAAGCCCGCTCCGGGTAGTGAATTTATCCGCTTTAAAATTTTGCGTGTCAAACCTGTATAAACCGCTGCTGGTGCCCAGCCACAATATATTTTTATGATCAATCTCCATGGACATCACATTGATGAAATCATATCCGTTAGTCTGGGAAAAGTATCGGATCTCTCCTGTTCTGGTATCAGCACGCAATAATCCGGTTGATGTTCCTGCCCATAAATACCCGTTATGATCTTCAATAATATCCATACATTTATATCTGCCTTTATTTTCAGTTGCCGGCAAAGGAACAAGCCTGGCATTGCCGGCCTTTTCATCGATCTCTATTCTATAGATACCCTGGTAATTTGTTCCTATCCATATATCTCCTGATCGGGTTATACAAATGGCTTCGACAGTACCCTGGTAAAGGTTTATGGGTTCGACTATAGGGATGAATCTTTCTTTTGATATGTCGTATATTAAAACGCCATTCATAAAGGATCCTATAACTATGAACTGATCCTTGATTTCAAGTTCATAAACAGTAGAACTTAAAGTGTCATATTCCAATACACCTGTTGTGGCTATTATTTTAAATTTTTTATCATGCATATTAAAACGAAAGAAACCTGCCTTCGTTCCGAACCATAAATTACCTGATCCGTCATAAATCATACTTTCAACTGAATTTTCCTCTGCTGAAGGGATTTCGGGCACAGGTTCATATGATTCGGTTTTAAAACTCCTTAAATCAATTCTGCAAATACCCCTGCAATCTGTACCGATCCATAAATTTTCCTGCTTGTCAATATACATATCGCTCCAGCGCCAGCTTTCTATTTTTTCCGGAATGTATCCCATATAGGGTTGGAAAAACTGAAAATCAGGTGAGAAATTGGTAATACCGTGATGTTCATATCCCTGCCATAAAAGGCCCGATCGGTCCTGCATCAGGCAATTAATATCAGTAAATGATTCTATTGCAGCAGGACTTGATCTTTTGAATGTATATTTCTCAAATGCTGAATTACCGGCTTCATCTTTTACGATTCGCATCAAACCTCCATCCATCCCGAATGTGATTGCACCCACCCATAAATTCTGATCTTTATCTTTCAGAAAATCTGAGATCTCAAAAGGATTTTTCAGGGGCTTAAGAATGTTATATTTTATTTTAGTCAAAGAGGTCCGGGATTTGTTTAACCATTGTTCCACATCTTTAATTTGTGTTAAACTGTTATAATCACCCTGCCATATGTTTTTATCAATATCTTCTATAAAGCATGTTGCCCACGGACTTGTGCTGAGATTATGAATATCATTAATATTCCCGTTCTTAATTACATAATTAATGTCTCTTTCGCTCACCCATATATTCTGATCCGGATCCTCATAAAGTGCAGTGACAACTCCATCACTCTTCAGGTTTATATATTGACTCAAATTCTCTATTTTGAAAACAGAATCAATTCCCGATCTTAGAATTGCTTCTTTATCTGGATATTCTGAGGAATCCCTGGGTGTCAGGCGGAGCAATCCACTGGCTAAATATAACCAGATTTCATTTCCGGAACTTAAAAGAATATTACAATAAGTTACAAATCCGGAGTGTAACAATGTATCAGAAAATTTAAGGAATTGATCCGTTTCAGGGTCAAGTACAGATAATCCATTGGTAGTAACGATCCATAACAGCCCACTTTTATCTTCCATTATTGCTCCTACCCAGTGGCCGCACAGACTGTTGGTATTGTTTTCATCAGGCATGTAATGCGTAAATTTGTATCCGTCATATTTGTTTAATCCATAAGAGCCTATCCATATAAACCCTTTCTGATCCTGTAACATGCACCGGGCCCAGGGAGCACTTAATCCATCTTCTGGTGTAATATGGTTCAGATACATGATTTGTGTCTGGCCGAAGCCGGATAACACAAATAATTTCAATATGCTAAACAGAAGTATTTTTTTCATCTGTTCAAAATATTATTTCCAAACAGTCTTTGTATAAAGAGATACTATCAACAGCTTAATTACAGTAACGTTGACCTGTGTTTTTATTATGCACAAAATCTGAATGATAACAACTAATTGTATTAAAATCATTCACTACTGCCCGTTCAAAGGACTTTGTTTATTAAATGACTAATTTAAGAAGCCAGAAAACGTCAGGCAAACAGAAATGTAACAATTCATGACAAACTTGTAACATCTTTGTCTTTCCATGGTCCGACATCATTCTGCCGGATCAGGATCCTGTATTTTTCGTTGTTTTTCATGTTCTTACCGAGTTGCCTGTTTATGCTCAGCATACTCAGCATAAAGGAAAAGGCCTTATCCACGGCGATCTTTTTCTTTTTTATCAATGTCATAAGAAAGAAAAATAAGGCCCTTTTATCCCTGTCTTTTGTGAGGAGATATTCATTCAGGATTATCAGTGTAAGGCTCATTTTTCTGTGAAATGATATGCTGCCGCCGGGTCGTGTGAAAGTGCCGTCAGAGAACAAGGCTTTTGCCTTTTTCAGGATGGTGTCATATGAGAACAGCCTGTTGACGGTAACGACATAGCGGTCGAACAGCTCAAGCTGCCCCATGTTCATGTAGTGGATGGTGGGGAAGAATCCGTCGCCTATACTCTCAGACAGCTTAAACAGGCGGCCTTCCTTCCTGAGCCTGGCATTCAGCTCACTGCCCTGCGGTGCCGCCAGCAAATGCAGGTTCACATTGGGCATTGCCGTCTTCAGCGAGAAGTCGTATATACGGTCGAGCTCGGCCGTTGTGTCATTATCGAAACCAACGATGAAAGAAGCGTTGATGTGTATTCCTGCCCTGTGGATCTTTTGAATGGATTCAGCGAATTTTTCCCCTTCGCGGTTATGGTCTTTATGCATTTCGTGAAGGCTTTCAGGGTTAAGCGATTCAAAGCCGATGAGGATGTTAAAACAACCGGCATCGGCCATTTCCTGTAACAAAGCTTCATCGTCAGCCACGTCAATGCTGGCCATACATGCCCATGAGACTCCCAGGGGCTTCAGCTTTTGCATAAGATCCCGGGCGTATTTCTTATTGATGGTAAGGTTATCATCCACAAAAAAGACATATTTCGAAGGCAGGTGCCTGATCTCTTCAATCACATTGTCAATATCCCTGAACCGCATTTTGCGACCGAACATCTTTGGCACCAGGCAAAAATCACAGTTGAACGGACAGCCCCTGGTTATCTGTATGGCAACCTGGAATATGGTTTTCATGTTCACCAGGTCCCATCGTGCCGGTTTCGGATTTTTGTAGTCGTATTTGGATTCGGCTTCATACTTTTGTCTGAGGCATCCTTGCTCAAAGTCCCTGAGACACGGCTCCCATATGTTCTCTGCTTCTCCTGTCACAACGGCATCGGCGTGTTCAAGATATTCGTCAGGCAGCATTGAAGCGCTGACGCCTCCCATCACCACCGTCGCTCCCTGTGACCTGAACCGATCACCGAGTTCAAAGGCTCTGTCCTTTGTGGCCATAAGGGTTGTGATCCCGACAATATCAGGCTTGTAATCAAAGGGGACAGGTTCTGATTCCTCATCCATAATGCGTATTTCATAGTTGTCAGGAGTAATGGATGCAATAACAGGTAGTGCCAGGGGGATCATCAGCCTTTTCTTTCCGAACATCAGGGCAAGCTCCGCATGGGCTGTGTAACCGATGTAGTGTTGCCGGGGACTGACAAGGAGCAGTTTATATTTCTTTATGTTGCTATGAGGCATAGTACAAATGTAATTGGTTTTGAACACTTTTCTTTATCTTTAACAGCTGTTGCATTAATTTTTCTCCTCCCCGCGGTCTGTCATTGCTGCTGCTTGTAGGTCCTTCCATCATCTGGTGCCCGGAATTCATCGGGTCGGGCGAGGTCATCCTGGCTACGCGTACAGGAGCGATCCTGGGCATCGGCGTCATCTGGGCCGTGTGGCTGATCATCGGGTTGTATGTTGTTATGCCACGATTTTATACAAAACCGGTGGCCGGGCTGCTGCGGCCGCACTAAATTATCGGGGCTGGTGATGTGCAATGCTATTGTTTCTACCATAATGCCGCCCCTCCGGGGCTGGTGATGTGCAATGCCATTGTTTCTACCATAATGTCGCCCCTCCGGGGCTGTACGATGGAATCAGGTGGTCAATCGTTTGAACCTCGAAGAGGTTGAAGGATTAAAATCGTTAAAACACTATAACACACCAAAACAAACAAAGCAGGTTCATTACCGTCATCAGAATAACTTTAAAATATGATGAAACAGGTTATTTTTAAAAGTATCTGGTTTTTCCTACATTTACAGCTGTAGAAACAGGTTAATATTTTTTAGCTTCTTTTGTTATGGATTCAAAAAGAATCTTTGTTGGTCATATTATTTTCATTTCATTATTCGCACTCTCTGTCTTTTTATTTTTTCTGCTGTTCATCAGGCCTGAATTCTATTTTTTTGCCCAGCAACCGCCATTCCAGACTAATATTTATTTCATAATGCCATACTTATCCTTCCCGGGCGGGATTTCCTACTACCTCTCTCATTTAATAATGCAGTTTTTTACAATCAACTGGCTGGGCTCACTGATCATAACATTCATCCTGCTGACGTTGCTCTTTCTCATATCTGGCATTTTTCGCGGATTGAGGAGACCCGGTATGGAATGGATCATCATCTTTTTACCGGTGACCCTGCTGTTGGGGCTTTTTACCAATTTTTATTTTCCCCTGGTTACGGCGTTAAATATAATTTTTGTTTATGCTGCCCTTTATCTGTCAACCTATTTTTTTAACTCCGGCCACGCCCACTGGACTTTGTATTTTCTGTCTGCACCGGTTCTGTATTATACATGTGGCGGAAGTTCACTGATATTATACTCTGCAGGTTTTCTTATCCTTTTATTCTTTCGTCTTCCCGATTTGAAAAAAGCCATCATTCCTGCTTTCACTGTTATTGCTTTTTGTCTGGCAATGCCTTACCTGTCGTATAAAGTTCTTTTCCATGTTACTATGTCAAAGGCTTTTTTTGAGTATTATCCGACAGACAGCCTGTTAATCGTCAATTATAAAAAAGGTGTTTTCTTCTATCTTTTCTTTTACTCTGTACCGGCACTTCTCCTTCTGAATGAATCTTTGGTAAAATTGCGCAGCAGAAAAAGTATGGCATCAAAGGAAAAGCCCAAAAAGGTCAAAGTACAAAGGTCAAATGGGCAGTCTGGTCCTTCCTGGATACAGAAAAAATCTATACTGATCGTTTATACGCTTATTACACTCCTGGCCATGGTGCTGGTGAAAGTTAATTATACCCCTCTGGACAATAAAATTGTGAAAGCCAATTATTATTGCACACAAAAAATGTGGGATGCGGTTTTGGATATTGTCAGATCAGAAAAGGATTATGATGTTAACCTTAATTATTTTTATAACAGGGCCATTGACAATACTGACCAATATCTGGATAAGTATTTTGATTATCCGCAATTTATAGGACATGCTGCAACAAACCCGGAAATAGGAGATTTTGGCTTACTGTACATGTATTGGAGTGATTATTTCTATGACCTTGGTCATATCCCGGAGTCTGAAAGATGGGCGCTCAAAGCATTGGTTGGCTTTCCCTATTGTCCCCGGATACTCGAACGCCTGGTTAAAATCAACATGGTTCTGGGTAAATACAATGCTGCAGAAAAGCTGCTCGTCATTCTGGATGACAACCTCATATCCGGCCGCTTTGTTAAAAAATACACCGCCATGATTGAAGATACATCACTGGTTTATTCAGATGAGGAAATCATGGCTAAAAGGGCTGAAATGCCGGTTAATATTATCACACCGAAAAATGTGACATTCCGGTATAATGATTTGGTCAACAGGAACAAAAATAACAGAAGGGCATATGAACATATGCAAATGAATCTTCTGCTGTCTCACGACTTCTGGAATTTTTTTAAGAATCTTCCTGTGGCTGCGGAATATTATAATGAATTGCCGGTTATATTTCAGCAGGCCCTGATCATTCTGAGAACCAGAAATAATGAGGTTAACATACCTTATGGCGTTGAAAATCAAACGATACAGGCATTCCGGCAATTCTGGAGTATATACGAGGCAAACTACAGCAATAAGAAGAGAGCAATGAAGCTGTTGAAGTCATACAGGAACACGCTGTATTATTACATTTTGTTTGACAGTCCAAAGGTTACAGGTATGTCACTGGGCGATATCGAAGGAGACAGGTATTATCATTGATATTTTGATTATGAACAGGCTGATTGTTTTAATATTACCCCTTATCATGGCATTGTTTTTCCTGCCGGGATGCAATGCCCCGGTAAAGAATTATACCGAGGAGGAAAGACTGCCCGCGATTTTCCCTGATTACACATCAGTAGTCATACCATCCAATATTGCCCCTTTGAATTTTGAAATTAAGGAAAAAGGCAGTGCATTCCTTGTTCAGATTTATTCGGAAAGAGGGGAAACAATTTCTTTTAAACAATCATCTCCTGAGATCAGAATTCCTGTTAAGAAATGGCATAAACTTATAAATGCCAATAAAGGCCATAGTTTAAAGATTGATATTTATGTAAAACAGGGTAAATGGGTTAAGTATGACGTAATCGCAAATGTCATTGCTTCCGATCCGATAGACAGTTATTTGGTGTATCGTAGCATTGGCATTACCCAAACTTATTATAACAAACTGGGCATTTACCAGCGCTGCCTCGAAAATTTTAACACTAAAGCCATTTTCGAAAACACTTCAGTTGAGAAAAAGACCTGTATGAACTGTCATTCTTTTTGTAATAACAGTTCCGGTAAAATGTCAATGCATGTGCGCAGGTTTGATGGAGGGACCGTAATATACAACAAGGGGGAGCTCAGGAAATATGACACCAAAACAAAATATGCCTTATCTCCCGCAACTTACACATCATGGCATCCCGGTGGAGAGTTGATTGCATACTCCGTCAACCGTATCATGGTAAACCATACATCCTTCAATTCTAAGATGGTTGAAGTATGGGACAATGCTTCTGACCTGATGGTATTTGATATAAACAACAATAGCATAACAACTTCCCCTAAGATTGCCACCTCCGGCAGGGAGAACCTGCCCTGTTGGTCACCTGATGGTAAATGGCTGTATTATATTGCAGCTCCGGAAAGCAGGGATGACACAGCTGATTTTTATTATGACAGGTACAGCCTTGTGAGGATTGCCTTTGATGGTCAGAACATGACATGGGGCAATGTGGATACGGTTCTATCTGCTATGGAAACAGGATTAAGCATAACCCACCCTGCGGTTTCGCCTGACGGGCGATATGTTTTGTTTTGCATGATCGACCACGGCTATTTCTCAATTTTTGACAGGAACAGCGACCTGTATTTACTGGATTTGGAGACCGGAAACTATCAAAGGGCTGATGTCATTAACAGTTCGTCGACAGACAGCTGGCATGCCTGGTCGAAAAATGGCAGATGGGTTGTGTTCATCAGCAAACGGATGGATGATCTGTGTTCACGCCCTTATTTTGCTTACTTCGACCAGGAAGGCCATTTCCATAAGCCTTTCGTTTTACCCCAGGAAGATCCCGGTTTTTATCCGGCGGACATCTGGAATTTCAACCTGCCCGTGTTGGTTGACGGGAAGGTGGAGTTTGGCAGGAACAGGTTCAGGGATTTTCTTTCCGTGGAGGCAGAAAAATCTGAATTCAAAGGCCCGCCTGATGCCATCTCCGGCGCTACCAGTAATCAGTAAATTGTTTTCTTGTCGCCAATTATAATAAATCAGTATTTTTATACCTGATGCCGGCCGATTTGTATTTGGATTTAATAAGCTAATAAGGTTGATATTGCGCTTGTTCCCTCTTCTACTAAGGTTATTGAGATGACGAATAAGGTTTATTATAGTATTTGTAAACCTTATTTTTACTTTCAACCTTAGTAGAATGATTATGAAGCAGAATGGTACCTTATTACCTTATTCCATGAAATAAGCAACTTATAAACGGAATCATCATGAAAAGAAACAGCCTTTTTTTATTGCAGACATTAAAATGGATCATAAAAATCCTTCGGGGTTTAATTTTCGGTTTGGGCTGCATCACACTATGCGGCATCCTCCTTGCCCTGACTGACATTCCTTATTATGCGTATTACCGGCTGGGGACAGTGAATGCTGAAATAACCCAAAAGCCCGATTATATTGTCATGTTGGGCAGCATGGGCATACCCAGCCCCGATGACCTCATGCGTGTTTACTATACAGCCGGTGCATGGAAAGAGGTCCCTGATGCCGTTGTTATTATTGCCTTTCCCGCAGATACTGCCCTTCATGAGGATTCTCCGGAATTGCTGATGGCTGATGAACTGAAGATGCGGGGCGTTGACAGCACGAAGATAATATTTGAGCGCTATGGTTACAGTACCCGCACCCAGGCGTTGAATATACTTGACATGCTGGGGAAAGAGAATGCTCCCGACATTACCATGAGGATCATCACATCCCCCGAGCATATGTACAGGGCTATCAGGGCCTTCAGGAAAGTCGGCTTTTCACAGGCGGGCGGAACCCCGACTTTTGAGAAGGTGATAGCTGAGGAAAAGCTGATGAAAGGCGTTAATAAGAAGACAGAAAAAACAGGGCTCACACTTCGATACAGGATATGGAGCTACATGATCTACGAGATCACCGTGGTAAGGGAGTTTATGGCCATAGCTTATTATAAGATCAGGGGGTGGATCTGATTATAGAACCCAGAACCAGGAACCAAGAATAAAGATCAAAGATTAAAGATCAAAGAAGGAAGATTAAAGAACCGGGCAATAAGATTGAAAGTGATAGATTGACAATCTGATACTCATCTGGGACATTGCAGAATCATTTCACATCTTTGGGCTTTTATTGGAAGAATTGGTGTAACTTGATAACTGATTTTAAATACAGTGATATGCTGATGATTTTTGTTGTATCATGGCCCATGAAGGCAGGTTTCATCAGGTTCTGGCTTATCAATCATGCATAGGATCATCAGTGAATATGACGGGTCTGTAAAACGCAAATCACAATTGCACGTCTAAACAGAATTTATTATTAACTTAATCTACTTAAATCAAAAATCGGAATTCCTGGTTCTGATGTCGTATTATAAATTTTAACCGGCACCTGGATTTATCCGGCAGAAATATTGTCTTATATTATTCTCATCAAATAATTATATCCTGCTTATGAAAACAATAACACATTTTAAATTCATAGTCATTTTTTTTGTTTTTTTATTCAGCCTTCTTGCCGAACCTGTTATTCATGCTCAGAAACCAACACAGGTAAAGGGATATGGCAACGCAATTTACAATGGCCTTAACGACAATGTTTTTTTTACCCGCTGGATGGTTCTGGGTCCCCTGCCTGTTAAATATAAGGGAGAGGCATCACCTGATCAGGAAATATTGAAAAAAGCATTCGACAAAGACGTTATTACTTCAGTTTCCGTTGATAAAAATAAGGCCATCAATCCCGTTGATTATGCAGGGAATATATTCGAATGGCGATATGTTGAAACAAAAGAAGATGTTGTTCAACTGAATAAAATACTGGGTGATACCAACTTTGTTATTTGTTACGCCCTGGCCGAAATTGTCATGGACGAACCCGGAAAGATATTAGCCGGACTGGGCAGTGATGACGGTGTGAAAGTATGGCTTAACGGAAAGGAAGTACACCGGAATTATATCGACAGGGCTGTATCCGTTGATGATGATATTTTTGAAATATCACTGAATGAGGGGAGCAATCAGTTGTTGATAAAAATACTCAATGCCAGAGAAGACTATGGTTTTTCATTTCGCCCCATCAGTGGCATGGTTGTTTCCGATCTTCTGTTAAGATCAGTTGAAACGGGCGATTTTGATAATGTTAAAACGCTGGTCAATTATGCTCCCGATTACGGCAAAACGAATGAGACCGGACTGAATGCATGGCAACTGGCCACTGTGAAGGGTCGTGCTGATATTGTAAAGTTCCTTGAAGAGCATGGTGCTGTGAAATCGGCTGATTTTCCTTCATTGGAGAGTTATATTGATGGATTGTTATCATCTGTTGCCAAAAAGGAAAAAGCTCCCGGAGCAGCCGTGCTGGTTTCCAAAGGTGGTGAGATACTGCATAAGAAGGGCTATGGACTGGCTGATATCGGGTATGGAATTCCGGTAAGTCCGGTTACGAAGTTCAGGATCGGTTCCATTACCAAGCAGTTTATCGCAGCGGCCATACTGAAACTGCAGGAAGAAGGTAAGATCAGCATCACCGATAAGCTTTCCAAATTCATCCCTGATTTTCCGCGGGGGGATGAGGTGACCATTCATCACCTGCTGACTCATACCTCCGGAATACGCAGTTATACCAACGAACCGGACTTTCTTGAGACAGTGACTGTCTATGCCACAAATCAAAAAATGATTGATTCCATTAAGGCAGACGATTTCGACTTTAGTCCGGGTGAAGACTTCGAATACAACAACTCCGGATTTTTCATTCTGGGCTATATTATCGGGAAGGTCACGGACAAATTATACGGGATATATCTGAAAGAAACATTTTTTGATCCCCTGGGCATGAAAAATACCGGTGTGCACACGTCAAGGCTGATCATTGAAAATGAAGCAACCGGGTATGTCATCAACAACGACAAATTTGAGAAATCCCTGAACTGGGATATGTCAAGAGCAGGGGGCGCCGGATCACTCTATTCGACGGTTGAGGACCTGTATATATGGAATGAAGCCGTCTTTAATGGTAAGGTGTTGAGTGATGAGAGTCTTAAGGCAGCCTTTACCTCTGTAACGCTCAATAACGGTAAAAAGCCGGTTGATATGGACTATGGCTATGGATGGGCTTTCTGGAACAACCGCGATATCAGGTTCATTGGCCATAGCGGGGGATTGCATGGTTTTCTGAGTCAGCTTTTACGTCAACCCGAAGAAAAGCTCACGGTTGTGGTATTGACAAATTGCACACCGGCACAGGATGGCAAAACCCCCGGGATGCTGGCTGATGCCATCTCTGAATATGCATTGTGGCAAAAGATGGGTAAACAGATATCATACGTAACAGATACAACATTATCAGGTGAAGACCTGAAGGAATATGAAGGGCGTTATGACTACGGGAATGCTGCTGTCCTCACTGTTGTCTGTGAAGAAAACAAATTGTTTGCACAGATGACCGGCCAGCCGCGATTTGAGATCTTCCCCAGGGGGAATGACGAATTCTACTGGAAGGTGGTGGAAGCCAGAATAGCATTCCTCAGAAACGATGACGGCATTATTACAGGCGCTGTTCATTACCAGGGAGGGCGGGAGATACAGGTTAAGAAACTGCCTGATATAAAAACGGTTTTTGTAGATCAGGCAGTTTTAGAGAAGTATGCCGGCGATTACGAATATCAGCAGGGTGTGATCATATCCATCACAGCCGGGGAAGGTAAGTTATATGCACAACCTGGCGGCCAGAACAGATTAGAATTATACCCGATTTCGGAAACCGAATTTTTTGCCAAAGAACTGAATGCAAGTTTGAAGTTTATCGCCGTGGAAAGCGGTGATTTTGAAATTCTTATAAGGGTGGGAGAGGATGAGAGGACGATTAGGCGGGTGAAGGTGGAGTGATTGAATATTGTTGTAGTTGTTGTGTTGTTCATGCATTAAAATCCCCTTATTCCCCCACCAACACCATAAACTCGTAAGCATCCATTCCAAGTTCTGTTGCCAGAGATACAGGTGTATCCGTGAGTGCGGTTGTCCCAGGGGGCGGGACAATTTCGCCGTCAACCTGTGTATACCAGTCGGTGTTATAAATCCACGGATTATCCCATGCCGTATGATTGGCCACCCAGTCGATGATCACGGCCATCTCCCGCTCATGGGCTTCTTCAACCAGATCTCTCAGATCATCCAGGGTTCCGAATTCAGGATTCACTTTTTCATAATCCATGACACAGTATGGGGAGTTCACTGAATTCAATTCCCCTACAGGATGTATGGGCATCAGCCAGATAACATTGATCCCCAGGGCCTGAATGGAATCAATGCGGTTGATGATACCCTGAATATCTCCAGTCGGGCTGTATGCCCTGAGGTTGATCTCATACATTATGATCTCATTGGTTTCAGGGACACCGTCATAAGGAATGCCATATTGCACAGGATCAGCATCGGGAGAACCACCGTTGATTGGAGGATTATTATCACCTTCTTTCTTACAGGACGCAAGGATGAGCAGAAAAAGGAATAAGGTGTACCTGTATTTCATTGTTATATTAGTTAATAAGCTTGATTACAAACATTTTGATACAGACTCAAAAATAGATGAAATAAATTTAACATGATACTGGTCGGATTTTTGTATATTAATCCCGCTGTAAACTTATGAATTTAATATCAATGTCGTTTAGTTAAGACCGTATTATATCCCTCTTCCGGAGAGGGTGCAGGGAGAGGACAAAAATAATCCTTAACTTAACGACGACATTGAATTAAATCTTTTTAATATGTTTAAAGTCGGCGCATTCATTATTCTGAGTATCCCTGTTATATATATCTCATGGAGATCGTTATTCAATGTCCGCCATCACGGTTTTTACCGTTTCCTGGCCTGGGAATGTATCCTGTGGCTGGCTGTGAGCAATATCCGCTACTGGTTTGACGATCCTTTCAGCCTCACGCAGATCATTTCTTGGGTCTGCCTGGTTTATTGCCTCTATCCGGTAATCGCAGGCTTCATAGAAATAAAGAAAACGGGGAAGGCTGATACACCACGTGACAACTCATTGCATGCCTTTGAAAAAACAAGAGATCTGGTGGAAACAGGCATCTTCAGGTATATCCGCCACCCCCTTTACAGTTCACTGTTGTTTCTTACATGGGGAATACTTTTTAAGCATGTCACCTTTCCGTTATTCGTTGTTGCTTTACTTTCTACTGGTTTTCTTTTTACAACGGCGTTGATAGAGGAAAGGGAAAACATAACCTATTTCGGAGAGAAATACAGCGAGTACATGGGACGAACAAAGATGTTTGTGCCGTGGATTGTATAGAGCCAAGAATCAAGAGCCAAGAGTCAGGAAAAAAGCGTATTAGAAGACCTGCCAGAGTCTGACTGGCTTTTTATATGAAGCAATTACAGACCTGGCAGAGTCGGATGGAAAGAACAGTAATCGATAGTTTTAGGTTTTAAGCAGCGAATTTTGAGGAAGCTTTCAGAAAAACCTGACAGTGTCTAACAGACCTGTCAGTGTTTTGACCGCAGCCGGCAAAAATAAATCAGCAACCCTACAACCGCCGTACCCATCGCTCCTCCCAGTCCGAGGTTCAGACAGATCCCCACGAGGATAACGTAATCCATGATATACCCGAATCCGCCCAAAAGGCAGAAGACGGCGTTAGCGATCAGGGCAACACGAATGACACGGTTGAGTCCTTTACCGGTGAACACAGGGGCCAGGAACAGGCAGGAAAGGCTGAAGAACAAGGTCCACCCTGCGAGGTTAATGCCTGCAATACCTGAATAGGGATTGGACTGAATGAACTGTTCAAGGCCTGCTGTATGACCGCTGACGATGCTGAGTCTCACAGAGCTGATCTGAACAAAGTAGTGGATGCCAACACAGACAGCAAACATAATTCCGAAGCTGAGTGCTGTGCCGGTAAGGAATTTTTTATGTTCATCGGCCCGGTCTTTAATGCTGTGAAGCATCACAACGAAAGCCGGTGCAAACAACAGCATGGCCAGCTGGGCAGCGAATTTAAATGACTGATTATATGTTGTGGAATAGTCAATATAATCCTCCAGACCGGTCCACGAAAAAGGAGGATTTACCATGGAGATAGCGGTAAAGCAGATGATCCATACAAGAAAGGTTGCCAAAGCTGTAATGGCAGCCCATTGACCTGATTTTACTGATATTGATTTCATGATATTTTTTAATTTAAACGTTTAAAATGATTTCTTTCAATTTTAATTCAATATTACAATAATTCATCCCCGCCTGACGGACTGGCATCCTCTGCGAGGATGTTATGGTTTGGCTATAGTTGTGCTAACAACTGACCCTTTTCGGAAATAAAATCTGATAATTTTATGATTATTGAAACTCGAAGAGGTTCAATTATTGTAGACATCATGAATTACAAAATCGCCTCTCCCACCTACAACCTCGCAGAGGTTGAATTATTATACCATAATAATGCCGAAGAAGCTTAATGCATATCGACGTTTGAATCGCCTGAGGAAGGAATTTTTAGTTTAAAATGTAATTTCATCCAAAACGGTTCCCTGCTTTCGGTATTTTTAGCCTCTGTTTCGGCCTTGTTTGAATAAAGCCTGACAGCAAGGTGCGAATAAACAGGGGCCTTACTATGATACGCGTTGTGTGCGTGACTGCTAATGTGAACGGCTTTTGAAAATGTAATGGCATGAACATTTGAAATGTGTTGCACCTCAACTAACTCGGTCCTGACCGCAGTGAGGTGAAACACTGATAGGCCGTATCCATGGGCCGGAACGGCAAGGAGGCTGAGAAAGAGCGCTCCCGGTATCAGCCATTTCAAAGCTATATATTTCCTGTTCATGACAAGAGGTCTGAAACTACAAGGTGTGTTTAAAATTACCTGACATCCAATGCAAATATATGAATATTTTTGTGGTATTGTTTTCTGGTATTCATGTGAAACTATTCTTCCTGTTTCTCTTCATGCCAGAACATTTCTTCCCTGATTTCTTTCATTCTTCGTTCAACAAAATCGTAATAGGAAACAACTATCATGCCGTCTATGGTATTGGCGGCAAGGCCTTTTCTTTCCTTTGGCCTTGTATCCATGAATTTCTGATAGTAATGCAAAGCCATATTATAGTCTTTCATCCAATTGTCATAATGACTGCCGATTTTATACAGTAAGAGTGTATCCCCCGGTGTCAGATCATAAGCCTTCATATAGTTATCCAGGGCTTCAGGATATTTGTAATAACCCGTATAGGCTGTGGCCAGATCCTGATAAACGCGCGACAAAAATGAAGTTGAGGGTGTGATCAGCTCAATGGCTTTATGAAGGTATTCTATGGCCTGTTTCTTATAGTACGAGAGATCACAAGATAATCCAAGTGTATAACAAAGGTCGGTGTTTAATGAATCCTGCAGGAAAGCCTTCTCCAGGAAATCCTTTGCTTCACCGTATTGCTTCATCTCGAAGAGGCTGTAGCCAAGGAATTTGATTACAAAAACAGAAGTGTCGTTTTGCAGAAGGCAATATTTGAAACGTTCAGCTGATACAGCGTAATCTTTATTTAAAAAATGCGCATACCCGCTGAGTCTTGATATTTTGCTGCCGGTTGAATCAATTTTCAGAAATGAATCTGCCATCTGTATGGCTTTGTTAAATTCTTTCCGGTTGATATACAGGTTTGCCAGCCTGCTGACGGATGATTCATCATTGGGGTTTAAAAGCAGGGTTTTATGGTAATACAGGAGGGCAGAATCAATTAACTCATTGTTATCATAACATCTTGCCAGTTGCCGGACCAGGTAATAAACCGTGTCATTGGTGATGGACAGCGCATAATACCGGGCGGCCTTCTGATAATCATCATCCATGTAAAAGGCATTGGCCAGCTGCTGTAACAGGTAGCGGTTAGCCGGATTCATCTGCAATGCTTTTTCATACAACTGCTGTGCTTTTTTATAAAGATTAAGGGATTTATAACATTCTGCCAGGTCAACCATCAGCTTAATGTTTGAAGTATCTTCATCAAACAATTTTTTATAACAGGCAGCGGCTTCGTTGTATTTGTTGAGCCCTTTTAATGCATCTCCCTTAAGGTAAAGTAATTCAGGGTCAGTGATATCAGCTTCCCTTTTTTCAATAAGCCGAATGGCCTTTTCATAGTTGTATTGCTGCATGTAAACAACCACAGAATCTTTGGTTTGTCCGTTTGCAATCAACGGATATAATACAACCAAAGAAAAAGCAATAATGCAGGTTGCAGTTTTCAAGCGTGTGTATTTTTATTGAGTGAAAACAGAAACTCCAGCCCTCCTTCTTTTCTGTTTTTCACTGAAATATCACCCTGGTGAAAGAGAACAGCGTTTTTTACGATAGACAAACCCAGACCGGTACCTCCTGCTTTGCGGTCACGTCCTTTGTCAACCCGGTAAAAGCGCTCAAACAGCCTGGGGATATCTTGTTCTGGCACACCATTTCCGGTATCAGAAAATGAGAAATAATAATGCTGCTGATCTTCCATATATTGAGTAATGTTCACAGTAATTTTTTCCCCGGCATGATAAATGGCATTCTCCAGTAGATTCCTGACAGCTGAATACAGCAAAACGGAATTTCCCCGTATTTCAATTTCTTTTGGAATACTCATTCTGATGTCAATGTTATTCTCCGTGATTTTGTCCTTTAAATCATCAATTACCGAATTAACCACCTCGAATATACTGACCTTTTCGATGGAATATAAATGACCGGCTTCCTCAATTTTTGTCAGCAGAGATATATCGTTAATCAGATCAGTCAGACGGCAGGTCTGAGTATAAGCCCGGTTTATATATTCAAGCAGTTTTGTACGGTCGGGCTTGTTGTTCAGAATAGTCTCCAGAAATCCCTTTATGGAACTTACCGGAGTTTTAAGTTCATGGGCTATGTTTTCCGTTATTTGCTGTTTCAATAATTTACGCTTGGCCGGTTTGGTTACATCGTTTATTATGATCTCAAAACTATTGTCCAGGAAAACGATACTTTTTACGGCATAGTGTTTACCGTTTCTGGTTATGATAACCTCGTATGATGGTTGACCTGTTTTCTCAGGTTTGTTCGCAGAAATCTCTGCATCAACAAAGCTGATTATGGGTGAAAACTCCGGAATATCAAAAAAGTTTTCTGCAGAATATATAAGATTATCGCTTATTTGATTAATGTATTGAATGAAATTACTGTTGCCGGCCACTACTTTCTTTTCCTGGGTAAAGATGGCAATGCCCTCTTCCAGGATGGTAAGGTGGCGCACCAGCTTCTCTTTTTCGGAGATAAGTTCCTGTTTAGTTGAATTCAGCTTCTGATAAATATCTACAATATCTTGTCCGATGTTACCGAGTTCGTTTTTAGGGAATGTAAGACGACTGTCAATGTCATTATTTTCTGATGCCTGTACGGTAAATTTTTTTAAAGCTGATATGGATTTGCTATAACGGGCTGTTAAAAGCATCAGAGAAAGTGAGCTTATGACGAACAAAAGCAGAACAAAAAGCAATGATACCCAGTCGGGTTCAATGATTTGCCGGGCTTCAATATCGTAGATAACCGATAACCTAACAAAATATTCATCAAAACGTTTGGCATAATAGTAATACTTAATACCGGTACTTGCTGATGTTCTTATGTCCGTGCCGGTGCTGTCTGACAAGGCCTGCTGAATCTCCGGCCGCAGATAATGGCTTTCCAGGGCCAGACTGTTGTCTATTTCAGTGTCAAAGAGCACACGGCCATTGTTATCAATAATACTGATCCGTATATTTTTATCGGGTAGTATACTGATAATGGGATCCAGCTCTTGCATAGCATCATTTTTATACAAAGATTTTGAAGCAATATAATTGTGGATCAACTGAGCATGACTGTTTAATTCTTTGTTCAGTCCTTTTATATTGTACAGTTTTTCAAGGCGGTATTCCGAATAAAAAACAATGAGAATGAAGGCTGCAAAAACCAGCAATAAAAACAATAATTGCCTTTTTGGGTATAAAGCATATGTTTTCATATAATTCTATTCGATTTCAAAACAATAGCCATGTCCTGAACGGCTGATAATATATTTACCATAGTTCCTGAGTTTTTTTCTCAACCGGGTAATATGAACATCAACAGTACGATCAAGTACATTGATGTTATCTTTCCAGGCATAGTTTAAAATTTCTTCACGGGTAAATACTTTGCCTGTGTGATTCAGAAATAGCATCATAATATAAAATTCATGCGGTGTCAGGTCAATCTTATCCCCTTCGATAAAAAGTCTTTTTTTCTCCTGATCGAGTTCAAGCCCTGCAATTTTTAGCCTTACAGGTTCTTCAGTATCCTGATGCCCGGGACGGCGCATTATGGCTTTCACTCTGGCAATCAATTCACGCACGGAAAAAGGTTTGGTTATGTAATCATCTGCGCCAAGAGAAAATCCGGTTAATTTATCATTTTCAGTGTTTTTTGCGGTAAGAAAAACAACCGGTGTTTTCAGTTTCTTTTTGTTCCGGACTTCATCTGCCAGTCTGTAACCTGACATGCCTTTCATCATGATATCGAAGATAAAAAGATGGTATTTTGTCAGTTGCTTTCTAAGGGCTTCTTCCGCTGAATAGGCTGTATCAACTTTAAAACCTTCCGATTCGAGGTTGAATTTTATTATTTCACAAATATCCTCTTCATCATCAACAATTAAAACGAAAGGATGTAATGTGTTTTTCATGTTAATCAAATTGTTTAATTCATCATTGAACATGTTCAGGCAGATGTTCAATTACCTGAAGTTTATTTGTGAATAGGTTAATAAGCAAAATAACAACATATTGATTACACTATAATTGCATTTGTATTACAAAATTGTTACAAATAAACAGAAAAACCACTGTAATATAATTGTAACACAATTGTAATAAAGATGTAATGCAATCGAAACAACGATGAAACATTAAGTCCGGATTTTTGCACTGAAAACGAAGTGCTAACAAATATTTTTCGAATGCAAAAACTAATCACTTTGTTGGGTGTTGAGATTCCGTGTGCGAATGACGGAATTACGGTTTACATGCACGAATCAAACCCGGTTAAGGAATTATCGCTGAAACAGCTCAGCGACATTTATACGGCCAGAATCACCAACAGGAAAGAAGTCGGCGGTCCCGACGCAAAGATAACCTTGTACGGCCGCGAAAACAGCTCGGGAACCTATGTTTTCTTTAAAGAAAATGTGGTAAAGGCTGACTATGCTGCCAGCTGCCAGACCTTGCCCGGTACAGCAGCTGTGGTGAATGCCGTCAAGAAAGACAAATTCGGGATCGGATACGGCGGAGCTGCCTATGCTGAAGGGGTAAAGCACTGCATGGTTAAGAGAGATGATAACAACACGGCTTATCATCCTACCGAAGAGAATATCGCAAAAAACCTTTATTCTATCACACGTTACCTGTATATGTACATGCGTAACAGGCCCACAGGAGATGTTAAGAAATTTGTCGACTGGGCGCTGAGTTCTGAAGGTCAGAAAGTGGTTGCCGGTGTCGGGTATTTCCCTGTAAGGTAAAAAATGAAACAGGAAGATTACGATACAGATAAGAAGGAGTTTAAGTCCGGGACCGGGCTCAGCCTTTCAATAGTGGAGAAGCAATTCAGGTTTTCAGACTGGTTTGCAGAGAAATTGATAAAATCAGTTTCTTTTTTTTCCATTGCCTTTGTTATCCTGATTTTTCTTTTTGTGTTCAGAGAATCCTTACCGCTGTTTAAAGGGAAGGCAGACCCGGAGAAAACTGAAATTACCGGGGATGAATTAAGTCATTCAGGAGATTTGAGACCCGAAGCTTATATCCCGGGCGGAGAGGTTCAGTCGGGAGAAGAGTTAAGTCCTGAAGTGTATTCTCCTTATGAAGAAGCCCCGGAAACAGAAGTCCTTCAGCCTGAAACCTACGGTGATGTTATTCCTGAGACTTATTCTGCTGAAGAACAAACCGGGTATTTTTCAGCATCTGACGCGTATTATGTTACCGACGAAGAGGTTGATGACCCTGTAAGGACCCTGTTTTCAAAAGACTGGCAGCCGGTATCGGATAATCCGCGTTATGGGTTGTTGCCTTTGTTTGTTGGTACACTGAAAGTTACGTTACTGGCAATTCTTTTTGCTGCTCCGCTGGCTATTATGGCAGCCTTGTATACAGCCATGTTTGCACCACGCCGGATGAAAGAAATCATTAAACCCGTCATTGAACTATTAGCGGGCTTCCCTTCTGTTGTGATAGGTTTTTTTGCTTTAATGGTGCTGGCTTCTTTTTTTCAGCAGATCTTTGGTTATGCCAGCCGTTTGAACGCTTTTGTGGGAGCTATAGCCATGGGACTGGCTGCCATTCCAATCATTTATACACTCACTGAAGATGCACTGACTGCGGTCCCAAAAACTTATGTTGAAGCCAGCCTGGGTTTGGGGGCCAGCATACGACAAACGGCATTCTCTGTGATATTGCCCGCTGCCACACCGGGTATTTTTGCTGCGGTTATACTGGGGCTTGGAAGAGTATTCGGAGAAACCATGATTGCCCTTATGGCAACCGGCAATGCCGCACTGATCTCTGCCAATCCTTTTGATTCGGTCAGAACACTCTCGGCTACCATCGGCGCTGAGATGGCTGAGGTGGTGTTTGGCGACACGCATTACAGTGTGCTTTTTCTGATCGGCTCCTTATTGTTCATTTTCACTTTTGCATTGAATGCTGTTGCAGAATTTTATTTTAAAAACAAAGTTATCAGACGTATCCAGGGCAAATGATGCTGTAAGATGAAAATAAAAAGGAAAATACCGGTTTCGGTCAGGGTTGTCAAAGATGCAGTGGCAACATCACTAACAGGGTTCACTGTCCTGGTCATCATTGCCATGATTGTTTCAATACTGGGAATTACCATTGCCGGTGGATGGAAGAGCCTGACATGGGAGTTTCTTACCCAGTATCCGAAAGACGGCATGACAAGAGGAGGAATTTTTCCTGCTATTTTTGGCACGGCATTGATGACCCTCATCATGACCATTGCAGCTGTTCCTTTTGGTGTGATCACAGCTGTTTACCTGGCTGAATACGCGACGGAAAAATCTGTTTTTGCAAAGACCATACGTTTTGCCGTTAAAACACTGGCCGTTGTGCCTTCTATCATTTTCGGGCTGTTTGGCCTGGGATTCTTCATAAAATTTATGGGGACCAACATCGATAATGCTTTTTTTGGCGGTGAACTGCGATGGGGACAGCCTAATATTCTCTGGGCCAGCCTTACCATGGCCCTGCTGACACTGCCGGTGGTGATTGTCGCTGTTGAGGAGGCAATACGGACAATACCGCGCGATATGCGTGAAGCCAGCATGGCCCTGGGCGCTACCAAATGGCAGACCATAAGAAATGTGGTACTGCCGGGATCTATGACAGGCATCCTTACCGGCACCATCCTGGCCATTAGTCGGGGAGCAGGTGAAGTAGCCCCCATATTGTTTACCGGGGCTGCCTATTATGTGGCGGAATTACCTGTTTCGCTGAACCAGCAGTTTATGTCTCTGGGTTACCATATATACATCATGTCGACACAGAGCACCAATGTTGATGAGACACTTCCCCTGCAATTCGCTACCACATTGGTGTTATTATTATTGACATTTTCCCTGAGTCTGATCGCGGTTATTCTCAGATACAGAATAAGAAAGAAAGCCATTCACTCATCATGAAAGATAGTAAAGTAAACGTTAAAGACCTCTCTTTTTACTACGGGACCAACAGAGCCCTGAAGGATATCAGTATGGTGATTCCTGAAAAGCAGGTTACAGCTTTTATCGGCCCCTCGGGATGCGGCAAGTCTACTTTTCTGCGAACGCTGAACCGGATGAACGACCTGATTGATAATACACGCATTGAAGGTGAAGTGATGATTGATGGTGTCAATATTTACGATAATAATGTTGATGTCGTGAATCTGCGGAAAAAAGTGGGCATGATCTTTCAGAAATCAAATCCTTTTGCCAAATCTATCTATGATAACATAGCTTATGGGCCAAGAATTAATGGCATGAAGAACAATAATGAGCTTGATGAAATCGTGGAAATATCACTTAAGCAGGCCGCCATCTGGGATGAAGTAAAAGACCGTCTTAAAATGTCAGCCCTTAGTCTTTCAGGTGGACAACAACAACGTGTTTGCATTGCCAGGACACTGGCTGTAAATCCTGAGATTATTTTAATGGATGAACCGGCCAGCGCACTCGATCCGATCTCTACCTCCAAAATAGAGGAGCTGATACATGAACTGAAGAAAGTATACACTATTATTATAGTGACACATAATATGCAACAGGCAGCGCGTACCAGTGATTATACCGCGTTCTTTTACCTGGGGGAACTGGTGGAAATGGATAAAACGAAGACTATCTTTACCAATCCGGGCAAAAAGCAGACGGAGGATTATATATCGGGGAGGTTTGGATAGGGAATAGTGACAAGTGAATAGTGAAAAGTGATTAGTGAAAAGTGAATAGTGAAAAGTGATTAGGAGTGTAATAATTAAAATTCCGATTCGTAACTACTGGCTACTAGCCACTAGCTACTGGCTACTCTCTACTGAAAAGCAGTATTAATAAATATAAAGTTAAAATATATGCAGACTTATTTTGAAGCAGAACTGGCCAAATTAAGAAAACGGGTGGCTAAGATGCTGAGCCTGTCATCGGGCCAGGTTGACAAGTCATTCCAGGTGCTGTTGAACAGTGATACGGATATGATAGCCCAGATAAAGCATGATGAAAACAGGGTGGATAAGCTCGACATAAAGATCGACAAATTGTGCCAGCGTATTTTTGCCCTGGCACAGCCGGTTGCCGGTGATCTGCGTTTTATCATGGCCTCCCTGAGGATCGGCAATGAAATGGAACGAATCAGCGATATGGCCTTTGAAATAACCAAACGCTCGGAATCAGTGAGCCAGTATCCTGAAATCCTCAGCCAGTATGAAATTCCGGGTCTGTTGGATCAGATCCGAAAATTATTTATTCAGTTGAATGAAGCATTCAGCAATAATAATGCTATGCTGGCTTATGATATTATTGCACGATGCAAAGAGAGGGAAGAAGATTGCGAATCCATTTTCAGGGAAGTCGTCTCACAGATGACAAAAAAGTCAAATGTGATCATTATTGCCACTGACCTTATATTGATCATAAGAAACCTGGAACGGATCATCGGTCATGTTGAGAATATAGCCGAGTCAATTATCTTTATTGTTGACGCAAAAATTGTAAGACATCCGAAATTAAGTGCAGACAAACAAAAAGAAGAACCAGGTCAGAATAACGGAGCAGGTGAAGGCTTTTCATCTGAATAAATCTTTCTGACATTATTGAAGCTATATTTCTTCAAAGTCTTCCCTGGGCGAGCCGCAAACCGGGCATACCCAGTCTGACGGAAGATCGGCAAATCTTTTACCTTCCTTTTCTTCATCATAAATGTATCCGCATTCTGTACACCTGTATTTTTTAAAGGCCGTGCTGCCAGTCTTTTTTCCCAGCTTCGACGGGTTAATATATGTCGGGGCATTTTTTGGCGAAAAGCTCTTTTTTACCTGACGGTAATGCTGGTATGTCATAGGCTCGGGAGAATCATCAAGCATTTCTGAATGGTTGAGTTCACCGATGAAAAGAAGATGTGTGCCCACATCAAAAGTCTCTGTGACCTTACATTCAAGAAATGCAATGGCATTATTCAACACAACAGGAACACCTGTTTCGCCGTACTTCACCTTCATGCCTTCGAGCTTGTTAAAATTCTCTCCGCTTTTATAACCGAACCGTTGGAATATATCACTGTCAGTATCGCTATGCAATACAGAAACTGCAAATGCTCCTGTTTTTCGAATGAATTGTGCTGTATAATTATCTTTGTTACAACAGGTTGCAAAACGCGGAGGTTCGGCGGTAACCTGGAACACAGTATTGGATATAAAGCCATTGCCCTTGTCCTTATTTCCTGAACTGACAATGTATAAACCATAGGTTACCTTAAATAAAGCTTCGAAATCGATCATGGTGTTTTTACAATTATTATAGAACAAAGAATTGAGAACAAAGATCAAAGAACAAAGATG
>JAFGTR010000011.1 GCA_016934055.1 Bacteroidales bacterium
AGACCAGCAGACCAGAAGACCAGCAGACCAGAAGACCAAACTAATTGACAGATCAGAAGTAAGAATCAGAGACAATGAACAAGATAATTCCAGTCGGCCCATATCACCACCTTCAGGAAGAACCTGAGCTTTTCAAACTGTATTGCGAAGGGGAGATTGTTAAAGATATCAAGTGGGAAACCGGGTACAATCACCGGGGCATTGAAAAGCTGAGCGAGTCAAAGACCTTTGACCAGGTGTTCTTTCTGGTGGAGCGTATATGCGGCATCTGTTCCACATCGCATCCTTTTGCCTTTGCCAACTGCATGGAAGAGATCGCCGGGGTTGAAATACCCGACAGGGTTAAATACATACGGTCTATTATCGGTGAACTGGAACGGATCCATAGTCATTTATTATGGATGGGTCTGGCTGGTCATTTTCTGGGTTATAACACTGTTTTCATGTGGGTATGGAAATACCGCGAGCCTGTTCTTGACCTGTTTGAGATGATCACAGGAAATCGCAACAGTTATGCTATGTTTAAGATTGGCGGCGTGCGCAGGGATATTGAAAATCATAAAATACCGAAAATAAAGGAGGTCCTTGACCTGATAAAGAAGAAGACCGATCTTCTGGTCGGTGCAGTAATGGATGATCCTGTGATTCATGCCCGTACAAAAGGTGTGGGAATACTCACAAAAGATGATATCATTAATTATGGAGCAGTTGGGCCTACTGCCAGGGCTTCCGGTGTGGCCATAGATGTTCGTCGTGATGATCCTTATGCTGCATACCCGCTTGTTAACTGGAAAGTGATCACAGCACAGGAAGGTGATGTGTTTGCAAAGGTAGAGGTTCGGTTACTCGAAATGTATGAATCTGTTGCTATCATCGAACAATGTCTCGAAGGTCTGAAAAAAACAAAGGAAGGGCAAACCGAAATTGTTGTAAAGGAGGTCCCTGCCGGTTTGGGGACAGGACGGGCAGAAGCTCCACGTGGTGAGGTATTTCACTTTGTAAAAACCGATGGGTCGAACTATCCTGTGAGACATAAAATAAGGGCTCCAAGCTATGTGAATATTGCGACATTCAGGAAATCATGTGTGGGTCAGACAATTTCTGATGCAACGATATCTCTGGCGGCAGTTGATCCATGTTATTGCTGTACAGAAAGAATGGCCTTTGCCTATGATTATTCCACAGGCAGGAAGTTATATAACGGAGAAGAATTGCTCACTTTTTCACAATCAAAGACTGATTTGATTCGGAAACAAATAAACAGGCGTTTATGAATTCAGTAACCAGCCATATTGAAATTATTATCCTGTTGCCCCTCATTACAGGGATTTTGCTTTTTCTGATCCCCGACAAACTGAAGCTTTTCAAAGGTATTTCATCGATTCTCATATCAGCTGTTGCATTGTTTTTTGCTTTTCAAACATATTTTACTGAAGTTTTTAACGGACAAATTAACCTGTTTGAACTCCGCTTCCTGTCTCTCCCGGATAACGACAGCTTGTTATCAGCGGTTACCGCTTTTACCATGCTCAACATAGATAGCCTGGCCAGATTGATCGTTTTGCTGATTTGTTTTTTCTCTTTCCTGATATTGATTTATTCCATCGTTTATAGCAATAAAGAAAGGGCACTGAAAAACTACTGTTCTTTTATCTTGCTTACACTTGGAGCTTCAGTTTTAACAGTATTTGCCGACAGTTTTTTGTTGTTTATTTTTTGCTGGGGTTTCCTCGGATTAACCCTGTACAAGCTGATAAAAGGATACGATGAAGAAAGCTCTGCCGCTGCGAAGAAGACCTTCATTATAATCGGTGCTTCTGATGGAATCATGATCCTGGGCATTGCAATCATCTGGAAGATAACCGGGCTTTACAATATGTCGGAGATAAGTATTGGTACTTCTGATGCCATAAGAATTACAGCCTTTCTGGCATTGCTCATCGGCAGCTTTACCAAGGCCGGCGCTTTTCCTTTCCATACCTGGATTCCTGATTATACAAAATATGCACCGGCCTCTTCTTCTGCCTATCTTCCGGCATCACTCGACAAATTGCTGGGCATTTATTTCATGTTCCGTATTTGCAGCGAGATCTTTGTGGTTAATCAGGGATTAAAATTAGCTATTCTCATTCTGGGAGTCCTTACCATTATCATTGCTGTTATGATGGCACTGGTTCAGCATAATTATAAAAGACTGCTTGGTTATCATGCTGTTTCCCAGGTCGGATACATGATTGTGGGGCTGGGACTGGGAACAGTCCTCGGCATTGCCGGCGGATTATTTCATATGTTTAATCATGCCATGTACAAGGCCGGATTATTTCTGGTTGCGGGTAACGTGGAGAAAAATACCGGAAAAGAAGAACTGGATGAGCTTGGAGGTCTGTCGAAGTTTATGCCCGTTACCTATATAGCCGCTTTGATTTTTGCACTTTCCATTTCCGGTATACCCCCGTTTAACGGATTTGCTTCAAAATGGATGATTTACCAGGGCATTATCGATTTCGGGAAACAACCGGGCCTTGCCAGCAATCTGTGGATCATCTGGCTGGCCCTGGCCGTTATTGGCTCTGCTCTTACACTGGCAAGCTTTATAAAATTCATCTCAGGGATCTTTCTGGGACGTATACCTGATAACACAAAAATAAAAGAAGTCAATCCAGCCATGTGGTTACCAGTGATTGTACTCGCCCTGGTATGTCTTGTTGCCGGTGTATTTGCAGGTAAACTGGTCGTGCCACAATTATTTGGTCCGGTACTGGGAGAGATAAGTTATACAGGCATCTGGGATTCATCTGCTATAGCCTTGTTAATTCTGTTTTCTGTTATTTTAGGCATACTGGTATACCTGATTGGAAACCTGAACAAATTCAGAAAAGATGATAGTTTTATCGGTGGTGAAGTAAACAGGGATCAAACAGGTTATGAAGTTACAGATTTTTATAAAACAATAGCAGAGGCTCCGGGATTCAAACACCTTTATAACATGGCCGAAAAGAAATGGTTTGATATATACGACTTAAGCAAGGGTGTTGTGCTGAAGATAAGTCATCTTTTTAGTGCTGCTCATAACGGGATTTTATCCAATCTTGCTTTCTGGGTATTGGCCGGACTGATATTCATGTTTATATTCTTATTACTGTAAATTTTTGAACATGGAACTGACTCTTTCGATATTGCTTGTTTTTATGATCATTGGTGCTGTTTATGCCCTGTTTGCACGTGACCTGCTTTCGGCTCTCATATCATGCGGTATAGTGGGGTACGGACTGGTTATATGTTTTCTTTTATTAAAGGCACCTGACCTTGCAATTGTACAGATTGTTGTTGAGACTGTAACACTGATCATCATGGTTGCCGTTATCCTCGACAGCACACGGCAGGACCTGAGGGAAAAGATAGTGCACAATGAAAGAGGAACACATTTTATCAATGCAAAATATGTATTCAATGTGCTGACAGTTGTAATCCTGGCTTTGTTTTTCCTGTTTTTCTTTAATCAGGCTATCGGCAGACTTGAGCCATTTGGTACTCATGTTACACGGATGGCATCTGCCTATGTGGGGGACGCTGCCATAAAGACAGGAAGTGCAAATCTTGTGACAGGTGTATTATTCGACTTCAGGGCTTATGATACACTGGGTGAGGCAACCATATTGTTTACTGCCGTTGTCGGTGTGTTAACTATACTGCGTATAAAAGGCAGGAAGTAATAAGGACATATATAAGTTGTCACTCATAAATTGATATGATTACCATGAAAGGGATGTCGCCCATAGTGAAAAAAGTTAGCCAGCTGATATCAGCGATAATTTTTTTGTATGGTATTTACATAATCGTACATGGTCATTTAACGCCCGGAGGCGGATTTGCCGGAGGGGCTGTTCTTTCCGGGGCTTTTATATTTCTGGTGCTTGCCTTTGGTACCGATGTGCTTAACCTGCGCCGTGAAGAGGAAGAGGCTTCGGTAATTGAAGGTTTGGCAATATTGATATTTGTGCTGATGGCCACCATTGGATTGTTTATTGGCATCAGAGTATTTTTTAATAATTACTTACCGAAAGGCCAGATTGGTGAGCTGATAAGTGCAGGCGTTATCCCGTTATACAATATCGCTGTGGGCATAGAGGTCGGAGCAGCCCTTTTCACCATTTTTCTGGCCCTGGTAATTTATAAAGAGGAGATATCAAAATGATCGTGTTTATACTTTGTTTTATTCTTTTCCTGGTAGGACTATTCGGGATCCTGACCAGCAGAAATATCATCAAGATAATCATTGGACTGTCCATTATGGAATTCAGCGTATACCTCTTTCTGGTGTTGATTGGATATATTGAAAACGGACAGGCTCCAATTATCACAAAAGACATGATTAACCTGCCCGTGGTAGATCCGCTGCCTCAGGCCATGGTGCTTACGGCTATTGTCATCGGACTGGCAACCAAATCAATGCTTATGGCCATTGCCATTAGACTGTATAAGAAATTCAAAACATTTGATATAAGAAAAATTACCAGTTTAAAAGGATAAGAAATGAATCATATAGTGCCTTTTTATATTGTTCTTCCGCTGGCCGCAGCCTTTCTTATTTCTATTCTGGGAAGATTCATCAAGGGATTTAGCAAGGTAACAGCGGGCTTTATCTTTTTTACACTGCTGTGTCTTAGTTTTTTCTATATATTTTCAGGCGATCATTCAACCATTGTATACAATATAGGAGGCTGGGAACCTGTTAACAATATACCCATTGGCATCTATCTTATCCTTGACCCGTTCAGCGGCTTCATGCTGTGCATCATCAACACCATGGCATTTTTATCTGCATTGTATGCTGTCAGCTACATTTCTCTGTACACCGGTGAGAACTATTTTTATACACTTCTTTGTATCATGGTTGCAGGCCTGAATGGTGTTGTGGTTACAGGTGATTTGTTCAACCTGTATGTTTTTCTTGAAATTACGGTTATAGCTTCTTATGCCCTGGTTGCTTTTGGAACAGAAAAGGAAGAACTGGAGGCTTCTTTCAAATATCAGGTGTTGGGTGGAATTGCCACTACATTAATACTTTTCAGCATTGGCATGATTTACTGGTACACAAAGACACTGAATATCCCGGATATTGCGGGAATATTGAATAAAAGCCCTGACGAAAAAATCGTTCAGTTCTGTCAGCTTATGCTGATAGCAGGTTTTGGACTTAAGGCTGCTATAATGCCTTTCCATGGCTGGCTTCCTGATGCTCATTCATCGGCACCTTCTTCCATTTCAGCAATGCTGTCAGGGGTGGTTATTAAAGCTGCCGGTTTATACGTGATTTTCAGGTTGTTTTTTAACATGTTCCAGCTGACATATGAGATCAGTATTCTCATTACAGCCATCGGGACACTTTCCATGGTGGTGGGCGTTTTTCTGGCCATTGGTCAGTGGGATCTGAAAAGACTGCTGGCATATCACAGCATAAGCCAGATGGGATATGTCATCATAGGTGTTGGCATGGGTATGATGATTCTGGCAAACAACGGGAACAAAGCCTTTGCTTCGCTGGCCATTATGGGAGGATTATTCCATCTTATTAACCATGCTGTTTTTAAGGGCCTGTTGTTTCTTAATGCCGGTGCTATAGAGTACAGACTGGGCACGAGGGACCTGAATAAGATGGGGGGGTTGTTTGAGAAAATGCCTGTGACATCGGCCACATCTCTGACTGCATCCATGGCAATCTCAGGGATTCCTCCTTTTAACGGATTTTTTAGCAAACTGGTTATTATCATAGCGGCTGTCCTTGCAAAATATTATATTCTGGCAGCTCTGGCCGTTTTTGTCAGTATCATTACTCTGGCTTCATTCATGAAGTTTCAGAGATATGCATTCTTTAACAGGAAGAGTATTAAAAAAGCCGTGAATGAGGTAAAGGATGTCCCCTTCCTGATGAAGTTCTCCATGATCGTACTGGCCGTCCTTTGCCTGGCCTTAAGCCTTATACTGATTCCCGGTATCCGGGATACCATACTTCAGCCTGCCGTTGATGTGCTGATGGGCAAAAACGATTATTACATTAACCTGCTAAATATGTAGTATGAGATACATCGTTTTATTTTTCATATTATTAATAGTCTGGCTTGTCTTAACATTTGATCTGACCTTTCCCAATCTCCTGGTGGGTGCCCTCGCCGCAATCATCACGACTGTTATATTCGGGCCTCATTTCGTCAGAGATGTAAGAAAGTTTTTTCAGCCCCAGCGTTACCTGTGGCTCCTGATATTTTTGATAGTGTTTGTATGGGAATGCCTTAAAGCCAATTTCGATGTGGCCTACAGGGTATTGCATCCGGCCATGCCCATCAAACCAGGGATTGTAAAGGTTAAACTTAACCTGAAATCAGATATTGCCAAAACCATTCTGGCAAATGCCATAACAATGACACCTGGTACTATTTCAGTAGACCTTGTTGATGACATTCTATATGTGCACTGGATATACGTTAGCAGTTTTGATCCGGAAATATACAGTCACAAGGTTGCCGGTCGGTTTGAAAAATATATAAAACGGATTTTTGATTAATCATAATAATATGAATCTTTTCCTGAATATAGCCCTGTACGCACAGATTGCCCTTTGTTTCTTCTGCCTGTACAGAATTGTTAAAGGGCCAACCATACCTGACAGGATGGTGGGAATTGATATATTCGGGATCCTGGTGGTGGGCATCTGTGTGATTATTGCAGTGCTGACAGATAAGATGTTTATTATCGACATCGGCATTGCATGGATAATATTGAGTTTCATAGGAACCTTAACACTTGCAAAATATCTTGGAGGGAGAAAGTTAAATGAATGATTTAATTTTTAAAATATTGATATCCATAGGAGTGATCTTTAACCTTTTTGGTTGTATTGGTCTTATCAGGCTCCCGGATGTTTATAACCGACTGCAATCAGCAACAAAATGCGTTACACTTGGTACATGCAGCATTCTGTTAAGCCTGGTTTTCAAGTTCGGTTTTTCGGAGATCGGCATGAAAGGTATTATTGCCATTCCTTTATTGTTCTTTGCGTCAACAGTTGCGGCTCATGCCCTTATAAAGGGGGCACACTTTTTCGGTGTAAAGCTGGGAGATCAGAGTATGATTGATGATTACGAAAAAGACAAGGAGAAAAAATCGAAGAAATAAGCATTATGAAATATCCGAAACTGAGAGAAATTGGTGAAGCATTGGTATCATTATTTTCACCTGCTTATACCACAAAATTTCCTGCAAGACCGCATGTGCCTTTTGAAAATTTCAGGGGTAAACCGGTTGTGGATGATGCAAACTGCGTGGGGTGTGAAACCTGCGCCAATGTTTGTCCTACAGGGGCGATAACCTTCAGGGATGATGTGAAAAATAAGACCCGCACGATAGAGCGTAACTATGGTTTGTGCATATTCTGTGGTCAGTGCCAGGAACATTGTATTACACAGAAAGGTGTTAAACTCAGTGACAAAATATATGATATGGCCACCTTTAATAGGGGTAATCTGATTGAGAAACAGGAAAAGGAACTGATCATCTGCAGGAGTTGTGGGGCTGTTATTACAACCAAAGAACATGTTCATTTCATTCACGATAAGCTTGGTTCTGCCGCTTATTCATCTCTGCTCAGCCTGAATATGCTGAATGAAAAACTGAAGCTGGCCGATGAAGAAAGCATATCCGTAGAGGTGACTGACGGCTTGAAGAGAAAAGATATGTTTAATATTATCTGCCCGAATTGTCTGCGGAAGGTACTCATAAAATCCCTTTAAAAGTTGCATGAAGTATTGAAAAAGTTGGTCTTCGGCAATACATTGAAACTGTTCGTGGGCATTGGTAATGTGTTGCGCAGTGATGACGGTGTTGGTGTTTATATTGCGCAGCGTATCAAGGAAAGAGATGGAATTAAAATACTGGTTGTTGAAGTTTCCATTGAAAACTATATTGGGCCTGTTAATGCCATTCATCCTGATGAGCTTATTCTGATCGATGCTGTTAATTTCGATAAAGATCCGGGATACTTTGCTTTGCACACACCCGACAAATTATTGGACTATACGACCAATACACACAATATTTCACTGAAAAAGCTTATGGGCTTTTTTGATTCAAACGTCTGGATACTGGGTATTCAACCTGAAAATGTTGATTTTGGAGAAAATATTTCCCCGCTGGTCAGGCATGCGGCAGATGAGATTATTGAATTGATCAATTCAGGTCCATTTTATAACCGTTGAAGAAAAGAATATCGGTTTTCTGCAATGGTTTAAGTAAAATGCATACAGAGATATGGCAATCATGTCGTCAGGATTTTAGTTACAATTTTTACTATTTCCTTTGAAAATGTTGTAAGTTGTCGTAAATTATGCATGCCAAACGAAAAATGAGGAGGGGTCACCATGTCTAAGAACCTTATTTCACTAAAGGTAAAGTGTCCGCAATGCGATAAGTCATTGATGGATTACACGCACTTTTTGAATGCAAAGCCCAGTATTAAGCTTCACATTGAGGTCAAGGGCCAGTCAGGAGTAATCAATCTTTGTTCTACTTACGGTTGTTATGATAAAGTAAGCAATGTTGAGCTTGTTGAGAGTGAAATTGCACTATTATCCTGCCCGTTTTGTAAAAAGGAGTTACCTTCTCATTCAAAATGCGATGTGTGCGGTGCTCCCATTGTTGATCTTGCGCTTGAAAAGGGTGGGAAAGTGCACGTATGTTCGCGTATAGGATGTAAGAAACACTTTGTCAGCTTTGAAGATATTCATGAAACACTCTCGGAGTTTTATAACGAGTACGACTACGGAGCACATGACACTGATTTTTAAACAATCAGTGAGACTGCTTTTTCAAAAGCGGACAAAGTATAATAACATTACAGTCATGACACATCGCTCCGGCGGTTATCGGAGTAATCCTGCAGGTAAAGTATGTTGTTTGTTTCGTTAATGCAAAGTATAAAAACAGGCCCGGATTTATTCAACCATTGAAGAGCGTAATTCCAATACGGGTTTTTCAATTTCTTTAACCTTTAGCAATAATTTATTGACCGTCTGTTTTCCTTCCGGGGAAGCCGGATCAAAGTCTCCTGCAACCTTTACTTCAAAGGTGTCAAACAAGTTACGGAGTGCTTTCAGCCTGACGAGATATTCAGCAATTACAGGATCACTGTCATAGTTGTAGAGCATATCCATGAGATTGGCCAGTGAATATTTCTGATCAGCAAGCCGCTCAATAATGTCAAAATCACGTGTTGATTTGGCAATGTCAATAGCGATATAAATAGCTTCTGTCCAACCTCCGAGAATTATCTGGGCGGCTGCACTGTACCTTTCATTATCTTTCAGGTATGAATCTGTTGACATATAGACTTCATTGGCAATTTTAATCAGGGAATCCTTATTGTTTATATTCCGGTCAAAACGTTTTGCCGTATTCTCGAAATAATCGGCAGGGATACCCAGTTCTTCAGCAAGCTTCTGCATGGCATTGAAAAACCTGCCTGCCGTTTCAATTTGTTCAAAAACTTTGGAGTAACTCAGGTCAACAGCGTAAACACCAAGGTTCAGGGCCTTTTTTGAACTGGTTGTATAGTCAGTGATTTTGTCGGTCCGATTGAGCAAAGTCTCATTAAAAACAGCGCCGGCAGCATCAAAAAGTGTTGACATTTCAACAGAGAGGTACATATTGTAAAATATGGGCAAGCCTTCACCCATGGTATCATACATGCTGATATAAGGTTCTGTTTCTTTAAGATCAACACTGTCAATACCGGCCAGTCCGGATTCTCTTTTTGCTGCCTGTTTACAATTCATGCAAAACATTGTGCATAGTATAGCAATAAAACCAATAAAAAATATCCTTTTCATTTTTTTTTATGATTTGTGATCTAATTTACATCTTTTGTTGAGGATAAAGCTAAGTAATATTTTGTTTTTTTCCAACAAGGCAGGTGTAAGCAGATACTTATCAGCAGTGATAAAGTGTAAAAGGACACAAATAGGTGATTGATCATCCGTCAGACTGATTAAAGTAAGTTGAGTTTGCTTCTGCATTAATTGTCCCCGGCTTTAGTCAGGGGACAAGTTAAGCAAGTAAAAACGCTGCATGCAGCACCTATAATCCTAAATCCAAACAATCCAAACAATCCAAACAATCCAAACAATCCAAACAATCCTAAATCCTAACTATCCTATAAATTCTGGTTAAATCTTCCCCGTAGTCTTCTTCATAAACTGTACTCTCTCAAAGGCAGTACAATTCTCTTCATTTTTAGTGATAAGTCCTCTGAAGGCTTTCAGGTCATTATAGCCTTTTGAGGCCATCCATGTCTCAAGGTCTTTGTGCAGAACTTCAAGATAACCGATCCCGTTTTTATAAAGGGTTGAACACAGTTGGACGGCTGTTGCACCGGCAAGGATATTTTTTACCACCCCGGAGTAATCATGGATACCTGTTGCCCCTATCAACTCACATTTTACTTTGCCCGACAACAGGGCAATCCAGCGCAATGCAAGGGTGATCTCATCCGGTGAGCTGAAGACGTTGCTGGTAACAATGCTGAGTTTATTAATGTCAATATCAGGCCGGTAATAACGGTTAAACATTACAATGCTGTTGATCTCAAGATTGCTTAACTTGAACAATTCGCGGTAGACATTAGTGAAATAGTAACCAACTTTCACAGCAAGAGGAAGATCTGTTACTTTCCTGACTTCACGCACAATATCGAGGTAAGTTTCTTCAATTTTGTATCCTGTAAGTTTAATATTGGTTGGCGGGATGAAAATATTAAGTTCAAGACCGTCGGCACCTGCATCTTTAATAGATTTGGCAAATTCAGGCCACTCTACAGGGCTGACACAATTAATGCTGGCAATTACCGGTATTTTCACAGCTTTTTTGGCTTCTTCTATAAGCCGGAGGTATTCCTGTAAGCCCTGCTCTTTCGTGAAATTCCCAACATAATCGAGAGCTTCGGGATACCAAAAATACATATCATCATGCTGGAGTAATGTTTTTTTATCAGCCATGATTTGTTCTTCAAATAATGATTTCAGTACCACGGCTCCGGCGCCATGATCGGCACATTTTTTTATTGAATCTGCTGTACTTGTCAGGCCCGAACTCGACACGATAAATGGATTCCCGATTGTTAATCCCAGAAATGATGTTTTTAAGTCCATATGGATTAGTTTTTAGATTTTATTATGCTGAGTGGTTGTTTAAAACTATGCCGGTTGTTCTTTATGAATTCCATGATTTGATTTTTCAGGAAGAGTGCTGCTCTTTCAAGATTTTTAAAGGCTTCAGGAGTAGGCTCTTCCATAAATTCCCATTTATAGCCTCTGATATGCAGCAAATATGCCGGGGGGGTTTTTTGATAGATTTCATGGCATAAGTTAATGATAAAGGCCGGTGAAACCGCATGCATTGTGAAATCAACTTTTGCAGAAGGTTCAACAGGTGTAAAGGCATAATTGTCTATATCTTCCTGTGAAGCATCGGCAAAGATCACCAGTTCAAAAGCTGAAACGCGTAAAGCATCTTCAATATTAAGCTGATAATTGGAATCCGTCTGAAGATTGTTCAGATTATTTTCACGGGCCCATTTTTCAATGATTTCCGATAACAAAACGCCCAATCCGTCATCCTGCCTGCCCGGATTGCCGTATCCATATACCAGTATCTTCAGTTCATCCTTCACATTGTTATTTTATCTTCCTGTCGATAATATTGTTATTGGCATCATACAGTGTGAGTTCAAGCGGCATCTGACCCAGTGCGTGTGTGGCACAGCTCAGGCAAGGATCGTAAGCCCTGATGGCCACTTCAACGGCATTCATCATGCCTTCAGTGATTTCACTTTTCCCTGTCATTATCTTGACAGCAACCTGGTTGACAGCTTCATTCATGGGCTGGTTGTTATTGGTTGTTGAGACAATAAGGTTGGCCATCACCACCTGGTCGTTGTCATCAATTTTATAATGATGGAAAAGTGTTCCCCGCGGAGCTTCAATCAAACCAACACCTTCATCCTGTTTTGTTCCCTTTGTCACAAGTTCACCTTCCATGAGGTCGGGGTCATTGAGCAGCATTTTAATTTTTTCGGCTGAATGAAGAATTTCAATGAGCCGCGCCCAGTGATGATGCATGGGCCTGTTGCTTGGTTTTCCGTTGCTGTATTTTCTAAACACCTCGAATTCTTTCTGAGCCAGAGGCGTATCAATAAAATCTATGGTGTTGAGTCTTGCCAGGGGGCCCACTGTATACCATCCTGTTTTCTTCCCGAATTCTTTGAGATACGGAAATTTCATATAACTCCACGACCGTACTTCTTCGTCGATATATTTATAATATTCCCGGTAATCGACATCATGAAGTATCTTTTTCCCATCTGAATCCACAGCTCTCAGCACGCCATGATATAAGTCCAGTGCGCCATCTTTTCTGACAAGGCTCAGATAGCTTGAAGGGAATTCAATGAAACCGTCGATGATGTCTTTATGCTGTTTATGGTAGTCTTTGGAGAATTCCACAGAGGCCTGGGACCATTCGATCATCTTGTCAATGTTCATATAGTCATCACCCCCGATGAGGAAATCACGTTCTTCATCACTGAGATGTTTGTTGATTCCTCCGGGAATAGCTCCTGTTCCGTGGATTTTCTTTCCTGCTGTCGCCTGTATGACCTCCTGCCCGTATTTCCGCATCATCACAGCCTGCACGGCAAGGTCTTTGTTAACGGCGGCAATGTTGATGACGTTGCGTTTTACCGGGTCGGCATCAATGCCAAACAACAGGTCGGGTGAGGCAAGGTGGAAGAAATGCAGGGTATGTGACTGAAATATTTGCCCGTAATGCATCAGCCGGCGCATTTTTTCACCTGTTGGCGTCAGATCGTTGCCATCACCGGCCCCGACGATCATATCGAGAGCTTTTGCTGCTGCAAGGTGATGACTTACGGGGCAGATTCCACAAAGGCGTTGCACCAGCACGGGCATTTCCCAAAAAGGCCTGCCCAGCACAAACCTTTCAAATCCCCTGAATTCGACAATATGCAGTCGCGTTTGTTCAATGTTTCCCTCGTTGTTAAGATGTATCGTGACTTTACCGTGACCTTCAACACGTGTTACCGGTTCAATGGTTATTTTCTGTCCCATATTGTTCTTCTTTTCTGTTAATCAAATTTTACAACTTCATACGGCAGTTTCATTTCATCCCCGCTGATCAATGCTACAAGGGCATCCCATATCAGATCAGCCCGTGGAGGACATCCCGGAAGGAAATAATCAATTTTCACCACCTCATGACAGGGGAATACCCTGTCGAGAAGCATGGGTAATTCCGGATCATTCGGGATGATACGTTCTTCATTGCCAACAACAGTCAACCCGTTCAGATAAGCTTCTTCAAGGCATTCGCGTATAGGTATTCCATTGCGCATGGCAGGTAATCCCCCCATGATGGCACATTCTCCCACTGAGACCAGGATTTTGCAATGTTCCCTGAAATCTTTCAGCACATGGACGTTCTCACTGTTGCAGCAACCTCCTTCAATCAGGCCGATGTCACACTTTTTCGTAAACTTTTTTATATCATTGATGGGTGATTTGTTGAACTCAACCAGTTCGAACAGTTCAAGAATTCTGTCGTCAATATCAAGAACAGACATGTGACATCCGAAACATCCTGCCAGTGAAGTTGTTGCTATGATTGGTTTACTCATGGTTGAAATAAATTATATTTTTGACACAGACATATTTTCAATATCGCTGCCGATCGGTTTTTTATCATATTTGCGCTCGCCAATGGGGATGATAAATCCTTTTTCCTTAACAAGGATTGATCCTACCGGACAAACATCCATGGCTTTTTGGGCCAGTTCGTCGGTTAATTGTTTGCCCAGTTTTTTATCAACTACCACTTCTACACTGCTGCTTCGTTTGCGGTATGCAAAAATACTTCTTCCTTTTTCATCTTTAATGGCCCTGATGCAGCGCTTGCATTGGATACAACGATTCTGGTCCTTAATAATTTTTGGATTTGATGCGTCTACTTTACGAATTGGAAACTGGAAAGGAAAACGGGGGACCATAATCTGAAAACGATAGGCTAATGCCTGTAATTCGCAGTTGCCGCTTTTTTCACAAGCAGGGCAGAAGTGATTGCCTTCAACCAACAACAATTCAACAATCGACTTGCGCAATTCCCTGATGTCTTTCACGTCATTTTCAATGTTCATGCCTTCTGCCACAGGCGTTGTACAGGCAGTCATCAGTTTCCCGTTTACTCTTACCGTACATATCCTGCATCCTCCTTTAGGTTTAATCCCCGGATAATTGCACAGTGTAGGTATATAAATACCGTTTTCTTTTGCGGCTTCAACAATGAATTGTCCTTTGGAAGCCATGCATTCGGTTCCGTCTATGGTAAATCTTACAAATTGACTCATGGATAATAATTTTAAAAATTAGGTATTCTGCCGGTCGCTTTAGCTGACTCCTTTATAGCTGCATTAAGATCAAAACCGCTGTCAAAGCTCTTGTTTTTCTGTATCTTTTCTTCATACAACGCCGGAAAGTTCTTCAGACTTGAAAGAATGGGATTGCCGGCTGTCTGTCCAAGGCCACAACGGCTTGCCTTTAATATTTTGCCCCATTCTGTAAGATCATCAATATCCTGTTGTGTCCCGCGGGCATTCAGTATTTTATTCAGTTTGTTCCGCATGAGGGTAGGTACAATGCGGCATGTTGAACAGCTTCCGCAGGATTCATCAATGAAAAAGTCCATAAAGTTAAGAACAATGCCACTAAGGATATCCCTGTTTTTGCCAATAATGATAAGTGATCCGCCTGTGGCCAGATCCTCATACCCCAATGTGCGGTTAAATTCATCAGGGGAGATAAGCGCACCGGAAGGTCCTCCGACCTGAACTGCCTGCACATCTTCCTTGCCGGCACCCACCATGTCGAGGATGTCATTGACTGAAAATCCCCATACCACTTCATAAACACCGGGAAACTTGCAGTCACCTGAAATACTCAATAATTTCGTTCCTGTGGATTCATTGGTCCCGAATGACTTGTACCATTCTCCTCCTTTCAGTATAACCTTAACCACAGAACACAGAGTCTCTACATTATTCACCACGGTAGGCATATCATGATAACCTTTCTCAACAGGGAAGGGTGGCCTGTCACGGGGCTCTCCGCGTTTCCCTTCAGCTGATTCTATCAGGGCTGATTCTTCACCGCAAACATAAGCGCCGGCTCCGAACTGAATACGGATATCAAAGTTAAAGCCTTTTTTACCGAGGATATTTTTCCCAAGGTAGTTGGCTTCCCGGGCTTGCTGAAGTATTTTCTCAAGATGCTGCTCAAGGTATTTGTATTCATACCGTACGTATACAATGCCTTCGCTGGCGCCGACAGCATACCCTGCAATGACCATGCCCTCAAAAAGAAGACGGGGCCTTTCGGTGAGGATAACCCTGTCTTTGAAAGTGCCAGGCTCACCTTCGTCAGCGTTGCAGAAAATGTACTTTTTTTCACCGGGAGCATTCCGGCAGAATTCCCATTTCAGACCTGTTGGAAAACCTGCGCCACCGCGTCCCCGCATATTTGATTTTTTTACTTCCTCAATGACTTCCTCAGGTTTCAGCTTAATGATCTTCTCAATGGCCTGACCGGCTGTGAAATCACGGTCGAGCACCGGTCCTATCTTACGGATATTATTCGAGACTACTGAACGAATAAGGTCAGAGCTGTTCTCTCCGTCACCCCAGTCCTGAACGTTCATTTCATCGACATCTTTTCCTTCCCTGATATCACGCACAATTTCTTTCACACGGAATGGTGTTAACCGGGTAAAAATGCGATTGTTGATAATGGCTGCCGGCTCCTGGTCGTTCATACCAATGCAGGAAGTGTTAAATAAACCGGCACTGCCATCGGGGGTGACCTCGCCGAACTTTATGCCAAGTTCTTTCATAAAGGTTGCGGCTACTTCGGCACGACCCATCATATTGGCAACAACACTGTTGTTTAAAAATATGGCGTATTTACCGGTTGGCTTTTGTGAAAAGAAATGATAAAATGAAACGGTCTGCTCAACATCAACCTCCGACATTTCGAAATCTTCAGCGATTTGTGTGATGGCTTCCCCGGGGATATAACCATTTTCCTTTTGTATATCGATAAGGATATCCATCAAACGGAATTTGTCATTGCCATATTTTTCGATAGTCTTTTTAACCTCAGCTTTCATATTGTATATAATTTAATCTTAAGGATTTATAATGGCCTTTGCATTTAATTTATTTGTGAATTGATTCACAACTAAAGTATAATAGAAAAATCAATTAAACAAGGACTTTTAGAAATTTAGAATGATTATACTTTCCGTTTTTATTAACACCTTGATATACAATATTGACTGGCAGAACAATCGCAGGAACAATATCCAATTACCATAAAGGAATATTCAATATGAACCGGTATTTGATAAAGACGGTACGGTTAAAAACGAAAAGGGTATAAAACAGAGTCCTTGAAAGAATCCTTATGAATGCCAATTAAGAGTAAAAACAACAACTAAAACGATAATATTATAACCAATCATCCTGTTGAAAATTACAGTGTTTTATATTTAACATTTGTCCTCAAGCCGGACAGGCTTCCCGATCAAGAATATGTTGATTATGCTTTGCATAATTTACAAATTCTATGTCGGGACAAAAGAATCAAGAAAAAAATAAGCTTGCTGGCATTCCATTGTTAACTTATATCACATGGTACGCATTCCTGTCTGCCGAAACGGCAGTGCAGGCAGGTTTTTTCGATGCCCGCTCACAACTTATCTGTTTTGCTTTATTCAACCCTTAATTCGCATTACAGGGTTATGTGTTTCCGGAAAAGCTTCTCTCATGGCCTTTCCAATTCATTCCATGCCAGCGCACTGGCCCCCATCACCGCGGCGTTCACATCCGAAAGGGAAGACAGCAACACCTTGATTTTATTCCGGTATATCGGCAGCAGGTTCTCTTCCAGTGAGCGCTGTGTGGGATCAAGGATAAGCTCCCTGGCGTTGGCCAGTCCGCCCAGCAGGAAGATGGCTTCCGGACTGGTATGGGCCACCGTGTCGGCAAGCTTGGCCCCCAGTATCCGGCCTGTGTATTCAAAGGCCTCAAGGGCAATGGGATCGCCCTTTCGTGCCAGGTCGGTGATCGTTATAGCCGAAAGCTCGTTGAAACTGGTGTTGCGCAGTTCACTCTCTTCCGTTCGCTCAGCCAGTAACCTGAAAATGGTCCTTTTGATGCCTGTGGCCGACACATAGGTCTCCAGACATCCTTTCCGGCCACAGCCACAATCCCTGCCGCGCAGTTTTACATTCACATGACCCAGCTCACCGGCAAAACCGTCATGGCCGTATACCAGCTGGCCGTTGACGACGATACCGCTGCCCAGTCCGGTCCCCAGCGTGATGACGATAAAGTCCTTCATCTGCCTTGCCCCGCCGTATACCATCTCGCCAATGGCTGCAGCATTGGCATCGTTGGTGATAACAATGGGGATGCCGGGATAATGGGCCTTCATCTTATCCACCACAGGAATGATGCCCTTCCAGCTCAGGTTAGGCGGATACTCAATGGTGCCCTTGTAATAATTGGCGTTTGGTGCGCCTATGCCAATGCCTTTCACGGCGACTTCTTCCTTTACCTCCTTCAGCAGCCCTGCCAGAGCGCTGCTCAGGTGTTTCAGGTACACGTCGAAGTCAGGATTCTCATCAGTATTTATCTTACTGTCAGCAAGGTTATTGCCCTGTCTGTCAATGATACCATACTTGGTGTACGTCCCGCCGATATCAATGCCAATGACTGCTTCTCTCATATTGCTGGGTTTTTGGGTAACTTTCTGTTACAACCATATTATGGCTAAAAATAGTACTTTTTGGTGATAAGTAAATACACTCATTAAGAGTCTGGGAGTTTTGAAGTCTGAAAGTCTTATACCGGTCCAAGCGGACGCTTGAACCAGTTAAAAGGGGCGCATAAGCTATAACTGGTAAGCTATAACTGGTAAGCTATAACTGGCGCAAGCATCCGCTTGTGCCTTTATCCCTTTCACTGGCGCAAGCATCCGCTTGTGCCATATTCCTTATTCCAATAATGGTAATGTTATTAATAATGACCAAAACCATTCAGCCCGGGTAGCTACTCACAATCATCATTCGCCCCGCCCGGTGTACCCAGGTCGCCCGCGCCGTATGCCGAGCCTGCCGCACACCACCAATCACCCGATTGCGCATCGGCAGCGTTCATGTGCAGGGGATTCAGGCTCAGCGAAGCTCCTGTGGGCACCGAAAACCCTGTTCCGCCATATGTCACCGAAAAGATTTCGCTGCCATCGATGCCGTCACTGCCGTAATTGCTGATGCTCAGCTGCGCGCTGGTGTTCGTCAGCGTGATGCTGCTGCCGTAGACATAACAGGCCACATCAACGGCTGTTTCACTGCGCGCCAGAACACAAAAGCCGCCGGGATCCAGCACAACGGATGCACTGATCACATGCCCATCGGCCTCATCCCTTCTTATCACCAGGTTCTGCAGGTCAACGGCATAAGAAAGCGTATTGTAAACCTCGAGCCATTCGCCTTCGTTGTCAGCCAGCGCAGCAGGATTGGCCATGATCTCCGAGATGATAAGTCCACCTGCCGGGATGCCCTCCCCCGTTTCCATACCGCCTTCCTGCAACGCAATAACCTGCGTTGAATCAACTGTCTCATCCAGCACAATGCTTATGGCCGAACTGCCATTGTCGGGCAGGGCATCCACATTGATCTCATAATGGCGGCGTGCCAACGCGTTGCCGATGGTGCCGCTCAGCACTTTAACGGCCGGTGTGCCGCCCCTGTCCCATGTCAGACAGGCATAAACCGACAGCGATGCCGGGGCAAAATAGCCGGCGCGGGTTTCAGAGGCACCATAGACAAGCGAGTCGGCACCCGTCTTAACCACAGTATAATAATCAGTGAAATTGTTGACCACATTATCCGAATAAACAACGGTGATCATGGTGTTGGCCAGCTCACAGTTCACCACTGCCGTCTCTTCCCCGTTACCGGCCAGGGTGAAATCCTCCGAACGGCCATAATAATAAGGGTTCTCAAAGGCAGCGGGCAGACTGTTGTTTGAATGGGCCACCACATAATAACTGCCGGCATCGAGCTCCACCTGGTCGGGCATGTCAGCGGCCCTTTCAAATACCATCACTTCAGTGCCGCCAATGTCATAGATCTCCACACGCAAATCCTCAACGGCATTTGTCGACTTTAACAGACTGGCGACCGCGCCGGCCTGGATGAACAGGCCGATCCGGATGCTCAGCCGGCCTTTTTCCCGCATGGCGGGAACAGGATTTTCTTCCTTTTTGCATGAACTTGTTATTGCCAGTAATAGCATGAATAACAACAACGCTTTTTGTTTTCTCATGGGCGTAAAATTTTAAGTTAATAACTATACAATTGCAACAGCGCAATTCTGCTGATTTACAGGCAAAGCACAGCCCCGCTCAGTGACAGAACTTTTGCCTGCTTCATGAAAAAATGAATGACATTTTGGTACCGCCGGACGCCAAACCGGGAATGGAAATCATATAAACCGCAGCACACTTAACGCCGCAATTACCATAACAAATTATACAGCGGTTTTACCGTAAGTGATGCCTGAATATCTTACAGACACCATCCAAAGATGAAAATTATAACCTTTCCGTTAAAAATGCCAGAAAAAAATGAAATAATGTAAATAAATAAAGAGTTTCCGGCAGACTTTCCTGACGGCAGGCAGGCTGTAATAGTTGTAATCGTTGTACTTTACTCTATTAGTTTTGAAGGCACAAGCGGACGCTTGCGCCAGGGGGGGTATTCTGCGTGATCTACGAGCAACGCTCTCTCCCCTTCACTCCCTCTCTTCTTCTCTCCCTCTCT
>JAFGTR010000101.1 GCA_016934055.1 Bacteroidales bacterium
ACTTATATCACGTGGCACGCATTCCTGCCTGCCGAAACGGCAGTGCAGGCAGGTTTTTTCGATGCCCGCTCACAACTTGTCTGTTTTACTTTTTTTAACCCTTAATTCGCATTATTAGTTATAACTTTTATAAATAGCCCTTCAGATTATTAAGTAAGTTTTCATGGAAAACAATAACCATTATATGCAAATGTTCAGCATACAATACCATAAATTTGGAGAAAAAACAATATGAAAATTTTCAAGTTTGGAGGGGCATCTGTAAAAAATGCCGAAGCTGTGCGGAATATTGGTCACATTCTCGGCAAATACAAAGAACCCATAATCGTGGTCATATCAGCAATGGGAAAAACAACCAATGCCCTTGAACGGGTGGTTGAGGCTTATTTTAAAGGTGATAAAGCAAAAGCCAGGGCAGAGCTCGACCAGATAAAAAATTATCATTTATCCATCGTGAAAGACCTGAATTTCGATCCCGATCATGCATTGATGACCGAATTATCGGCTATCTTTAAAGGTTTGTATTCGACTGTTGAAGAAGGCCCCTCATCTTTTTATAACATGGAATACGACCAGGTGGTATCATGGGGCGAAATTCTTTCCACCATCATTGTCAGTAACTACCTTAATTTAACAGGCGTGATCAACGAATGGGTTGATATCAGGCAGTATCTGAAAACCGACAGCACTTACAGGGAAGGAAGGGTTGACTGGAAGCTAACTGCTCATCTTGTCAGGGAACGCTTTTGCATCAATGATAATGAATTGTATATTACACAGGGATTTCTCGGATCAACAGTCAATAATCACACCACTACCCTCGGCCGCGAAGGCTCGGATTATACTGCTGCCATCCTTGCCCATATCCTGGAAGCCGAATCTGTAACCGTCTGGAAAGATGTACCTGGTGTGTTGAACGCTGATCCAAAATGGTTTGATAATACAGTTAAAATCGACAAGATCTCTTATATGGATGCTATTGAGCTGGCCTATTACGGAGCCAGTGTTATTCACCCCAAAACCATACAACCGCTTCAGAAAAAACGGATAAGGCTGTTCGTTAAATCCTTTATGAATCCTGACGAACCAGGTACTGTCATAGGAGATGAAAATTATGACCATCTTATTCCTTCCTTTATTTTTAAAATGGATCAGGTCTTGATTCATATTCATCCTGTAGATTTCTCATTCATCGGTGAAGATAACATGGAAAAAATATTCAGATGTTTTGCCGGATATGGCTTGAAAATAAACCTGATGCAAAATTCAGCCATCAGCTTTGATATTTGCGTCAATAATGATCAGAGCAGAATCCCGGACATTCTGGCTGACCTGCAGAAAGATTTCAGGGTGAGATGTACATCAAACCTGGAACTGATAACAATACGGTATTATGATAATGCCACCATTAACAGGGTGCTGGTTAACAAAGAACTTATGCTCACCCAACGCACAAAATCAATCATTCAGATGGTGGTCAGAGATAAGGGACCGGAGGATGAAAAACAGTAACCGGTAAAACAATATAGTGTATAATGACAAGCAAGGTATAAATTATATGACCAGGATTAAAAAAAAGAAAGGAAGGGTGAAATATGTGAAATCCGTGAATGATCATTAAACCCACCCCCCTCCCCCTCCCAGGAGGGGAATTACTGTAACCTGACAAAATACAAGACTTCATGACTGCAAACAGTCCACAGTCAACGGCAAGCGGTCCACACTAAAGGATAATTTTTATAATCGATAATCTGTAAACCTTTAAACCTGTTTGCCATCCAGACAGTTTCACAGAAAATCCATTAATCATCAAATCAGCAAACCTGCCTGCCGGCAGGCAGGTCATCAAATCAGCAAATATTTACATAGTCACCAGATAATGCAAGGACAGACTTATGGCATGAGGTCTTGAGCCGAGATAGATGAATTCTTCATTCCCCGGTTTGAACATATTGGTCAGACAATGACTGTACCTGGGTTCCAGTTCAAAAATTCCTATCCGCGTTCGAATTGCGGCAGAAATACCTCCTGTAAAACCGAACTCTAACCTACGTGCCGTTTCTTTCCCGTAATAATCACGGTATTCACCAGGATCTGCAACATGAATTTCTTCGGCATCTTTGAGCAGATAACCAACGTACGGACCTAACGTAACCTGGAACCGCATTTTGGTCTTTCTCCCGAAATAAATATGGGTCATCAGGGGAATAGTCAGCATCTCCTGACTTCTTTTATAAGTGCCGGAAGTTTTTGTTTCTTCAAGCCATCCCCGCTGCATATAATTCACCTCTAATTGTATACCAAGCTGGGACTCTGAAATAAAACGGACCATTAATCCACCGGTATACCCATAAAACAAATCCTGGCTGACATGAGGATCAAACACCATACGACTGGCAATGGCACCCTGTGACAGACCAATATTCAATTCTCTTTTGAAAACAGACTGGGCTTTAACACCGGGTAATAAAAACCCAATGATAAAAATGACAAGATAATATCTCAAAATTATGTAAAATCAAATGTCGTTCCGGGAATGCGTGATCTTCTCCAGAAAAATGAAAATCCGGTAATAACAATTACATCAGACTTTCTTCCAGCTTTGTTATAATATCTTTTCCGAATTTTCGGGGATTCTTTTTCTTTACTTCCTTAAGCATCCCAAGTGCGATCTTTCCAAATTCAATCAAACCTACCGGGTTCTTATCATAATTATAACTGCCAATAACAAATTCTAATTTTGATATTATTTCATTGAACTGGGGATTTTTGAGTTTCTTTAAAGTATCCATGGCCAACTGGCAGGCATCTCTTAATTTTTCACTTTTTTGTTCCATAATAACAGGTATTTTTTTTATTATAAATACAACAACTAAAGTTAGATTATTTTTGGATTTATTGCAAACGAATTAAAAAAACTTGTTTGTCTGTTGCCGCCCACTGCATACTGAACCATCCTTATTCTGTTTCGGCAGAAAAGAGAATATCAAACAGGGATCTGAAACTGAATAACCTCAAAATGAAAGATAACAATCCGCCGATTATTAAAAACAACCCGAATAAATAATACCAGTTCCATTGGCTCTTTCTGATCAGGAAACCTGTAAAGATCAGAACACCCGTAAATAACAGTAATCTGACGATCAGAGAATAATTACTCTGAAATTTAAAAAGCTTCACCACCAGCAGAATTTGAATAAGGGAGGTAAACACCTGGGTGGAAACATTTGTAATGGCCGCTCCATATACACCCATTCGGGGAATAAGAATAAGGTTAAGTGACAGATTTAATATAACGGCTGATAAAGCCATTATGTTCAGTTCTTTCAAACTACCGTTAGCTGTGAGAAGTGTACCGAAAATATAGGTTGTACACATTCCTAAAAAACTAAATATTAATATTTTAAATACTCTGGATGAATCAGGTATGTGGGCATTATAGAGGATATCCACGATCTCGCTGCTGAAGAACATGCATCCCATGGTGATGACAATGGCCGGCACAAAAAGCAGCAGAAATGACAGTTTTGACAATTGTTCAACAGACACTTTTCTTTTTATCATCCTTGAGAAAATAGGCAGAAGTATAATGGTAAACAAATATCCGTAATTTGAAAGAATTTCAACAATTCTGAAACTCTGGGCATAAATACCGGCCTGAAGTTTTCCGTCATCAAGCAATTTACCAAGCAGAACCGAGTCAATCCTCAGGTAAGCTGCCATGAACAAAGTAAGCAAAGCAAAAGGATAACTCTTTCTCAAAAAGCTTATGTTGGTTTTAAAATTTAGTTGAAATTTAAAGGACGTAGCTTTCGAAAACACAACAGAGAAAGCTATAGCCGCGCTTATAAGGTAAGCCGCCGTTTGCGCATAAACAAACCATTCGATACGGAAGGCCTTTCTGGTTAATGGTTCAAGCAAAAGAAAACCACAAATAACAATAACGACAAAACGATCGAGAACAGAAAGAAAACTGTCGATCTTGAACATATGCAATCCCCCCAGATTTGACCTCAGATACAGAATAAAACTGGCAAGGAATTGATTGAAGAGTAAAACCCAGAGCAGGGTGAATTCATGAACGCTCCAGCCGAGTAAATAACCTATTAATGTGCAGATTACAAAATAAATTGCCCCCAGAATCAATTTCAGGGGAAAAAGGCTGGAGAAATAGCGGTCCAATATATGTTGGTGCCTGGCAATTTCACGACGGTTGAAATTTTCAATACCAAGATCAAGGATTATAGAAAATATCAGGGAAAAATTCAGCAGGATGAAAAAATTACCATATTGTAACGAACCCACAGCATTCTGCACAGAAACATCAATGCCAAAAGCATATACAGGTTTGATCAGCAGGTTCAGGAAAAGCAGAAGAGCAAGATTGGTGACAAATTTCCTTTTCAAGACAATAAATCATTATTCATCAACAAATGTAAAAAGATTTCACTATTCTTGATAATTTTAAATTTTCATTTTAAGAATTAATGCGCTTTTCGTGTTAAAGGACAGTTATATGGCCAACGGAACCGAAGCAGGGTGCGATGAAGCCGGAAGAGGTTGCCTGGCCGGTCCTGTTTATGCAGCAGCTGTTATTTTGCCTCCGGGATTCTCCCATGTTTATCTGAATGATTCCAAAAAGCTAACAAAGCCCAGGCGGGATCTCATGCGGATTGAAATTGAAAAAAAAGCACTTTCATGGGCCATAGCCTTTTGTGACAATCATGAAATTGACGAATTAAATATACTCAGGGCATCGATACTGGCAATGCACAGGGCACTTGATAAATTACCATTACATATAGACCGGATTCTGGTTGATGGCAATCGGTTTTATCCCTATCGCAATATTTCGCATCATTGCATTGTTAAAGGTGATGCAACTTTTAAATCCATTGCCGCAGCTTCCATCCTGGCAAAGGTCTACCGTGATGAACATATGATGCATTTACACAGCCTTCACAATTGTTATGCGTGGCATAAAAACAAAGGTTACCCCACAGCCGAACACAGAAAAGCTATTGAAGAATACGGAATTTCCCAATACCATCGAAAGTCATTTTTATTAACTAAAAGACAGTTATCTTTGCCGCTTTAATTTTAAACGATTAATAAATAACATCGCATATGAAGAAAATGATTTTTATGATGGCCGCTTTATTTCTTGCCGGATCAAAACCATTGATCGCAGATGAGGGAATGTGGCTGTTGACTTTACTGGAAGAATTGAATATTAACAGGATGACTTCGATGGGTTTAAAGCTCTCGGCTGAAGATATTTACAGCATTAACCAAAGCAGCCTGAAAGATGCTGTGGTTATTTTTGGCGGGGGTTGTACCGGTGAACTGGTGTCG